>NZ_JBQCTZ010000095.1:0-13555 GCF_051963715.1 Neisseria sp. P0001.S005
GCTTTTCATGGCCACGCGCAGCTGATGGGTTTTGCCGGTAAACGGTTGCAACACAAACAGGCGCAAACCGGGCTTCAGGCTTTGGCTGCTGAAACGGGTAACGGCAAAATTATCCTCATCACGCGTCAGCTTCCATGTACCGCGCCGCGAACGCGCCATACCGCCTTTCACCCAGCCCTGCTTTTTCGCCGGCTTGTGCGTACCGAGTGCCAAATAAGTTTTACGCATGGTTTTCTCGGCAAACTGTGCCGACAAAGCGGCCGCGCTGTCGCGGTTGAGCGCAAACAGCAACAGGCCGCTGGTGGCTTTATCCAAACGGTGAACCAGCCACACGCGTTCAACGCCGAGTTGCTGCGCCAGCGAAGCAGTCAGGCAAACATCTCCTTCCGATTCGCTGTGCACCGATACGCCGCAAGGCTTATTGATGACCACAAAGTCTTTGTGTTCAAAAACAATGTCCCACATTTCAGACGGCCTTCAACACAATACCGTCGCCAAGCAGGGTCAAAATACCCAGTAAGCAGAACAAGATACATGCGGTAATGCGCACTGCTTTGGCCGGAATCTTGCGCATCAGCATTTCGCCCAAATACACGGCAGGCACAGAAGCAATCATCAAACCGGCAATACTGCCGACCACGACCAGCAGGATAGATTGGTATTTGGCTGCCAAAAGAACCGTCGCAATTTGCGTTTTATCGCCGATTTCAGCCAAGAAAAACAGGACGACCGTCGCCGTAAATGCGCCGTATTTCAGCCACTTGCCGTCAGGGTCTTCGTCTTTGTCCGGCAACAGCAGCCATAAACCGACCGCAATAAAGCTGCCGCCGACCACCCATTTCATGACTTCGGGCGAAATAGCGGATGCCAGCCAGACACCGAGTGCGGCTGAAACAAGATGGTTCAACAGGGTTGCAATAAAAATACCGGCAACAATCGCGTTTTTGTGGGCAAAACGTGCAGCCAAAAAGAGCGCGAGCAATTGCGTTTTATCGCCGATTTCGGCAATAGCAACGCCCAGCATCGAGGAGAAAAAAGCTTCCATGATTTAAGATACTCAACCGAAAAGCGGGCAAACAAAAAGCGCTGTGCATACCGCCCGCAAGGGTATGGACAACGCTTACGTCTTGCCTGTCTTCAGATAAAGCATAGAAGATACCGCTGCCACGGCCGCACAAGCCGATTATGTTGACAACGGTTTCGGCATTGCGCCGAATGGCTACTCCCGTAAGAGTGAAGCGCGAATTGTAAGGCAAACAAAAGTTTGAAGCAAGAAAAACAAAAGGCCGTCTGAAACCTCATTCAAGCAGGTTTCAGACGGCCTGCGATTACTTGCCGCATACTTCAAATTTACGGCCGGATCCTCTGCCATTGTATCTGCCAAAACCATGCGGCATATCGTTTTCAATCACTTTAAACAAACCCGGGCTGGCTGTAACCCCTTCAGGCATATTATCCGGCAGGGCCTGACGCATCTTGGCAGTAGCGGCTTTAAAATCTTCCATATTGCGCCAACGGGCTACGTTGACCAAATGATATTTACCGTTTGGATCTATATTTTGGTGCAGGCGCGTAGCTATATAGCCCGGCTGGGTTTTCAAAAAATCACGCGCTTTTTGCCAAGAAGCCAAAGCTTCGGCTTCTTTACCCTGCGGCACTTCAAAAGTATTAATGAGGACGACACTGTTTTGAAAGGCTTCACATTTTTCCTGCCACTGTTTGGCATTTGCAGTACAACCGACAGCGACAAAGGCAGTGGCGGCAGCGGCAATCAGAGCTGTTTTTTTACGGATATTCATATGGATAGTTCCTTATAGGTTTGAGTTGACGTGAGATTTAAGTTTTTCCGAACATTCGGGGCATTACGGATTCGCCTTTGATGTAGTGGTAAACGACCATGCCGATATGTCCCAAAGACAAGAACAACAACGAAAATGCCAGTACACCGTGAATCTGTCCTTCCTGAGTAATTTGTCGCATAACACCTGTGGCTGGAACGGCAAGCATCAGGAGATACATTGCCCAATGTCCAAATTTGGCGGCCATACTGCCAACCGGTCGGTTGCTGGACTGGCGGATTGCCCGCATCACACGCCAAGCAGACAATATCAGCAGAAGAAAGCCAACCGCCTTATGAGGATTAGTCAAAAACTTCAGACTTTCATCCATATTCCAAGCAATGGCAGTTGCAAACATAAACAGATAGCAGGCCGCCATAGTCCAATGCAGAAAGCGGGTTGTAGTGCCGTAACGTTGCGGAATATCAGGTTTCATGATGTTTTCTCTTAAATTAACAATTAAATGGATTTCAATTTGGGTTTACGGATAGAAAATCCGTCTTTCATGCTCAGTCCCAACAGCGTCAGATTAACCATACCGGCAATCAGTTCTACGATTTGAACGATATAAAACACACTGTCAAACTGTCCGTCAGAAGCTCGGTTGTTCAAGAAAAAGGCACAAGGCAGCAAAATCAGCATTCCGTTGGCGGCGATAAACGGCATGCGTCGGCGTTTCGCAGCAATCGCAGTATGTTTGCTTTTTCCACCCATTTTCATGCCTGTCGCGCCTGCAACTGCCATACAAGCCATCAGCCCGAATAGCGCATAAACAATGGCTTGCTTTACGACAACGATGGTTTCATGCGAACCGAAGAGTTCACTTAATACGGTGCTGCTCCAAAATGAGGCGATGAATAAACATGCACCTGCTCCTGCCGCGGCATGGATTTTGCGTAAAGTATCGCGGTTCATAATATTTCCTTTGAATGTTTAAGATAGGCCGTCTGAAATTTATATAGCAAGCTATTAAGTTGAGATAAGTATAGCTTGCTATTGATTAATATAGCAAGCTATACTTGTGTTATAATTCATAGGATTTTGTTTTAAAAGGAAATAAAGTGAACGACTCATTCAAAAACCAATCAGCCGGCTATTTGATGAACCATATTGCCCGCCAATTTGCCATTTTATTGAGCGAAGGCTTAAAACCACTGGGGATTGCGCCTGCACAATTTCCAATTTTGATCGAGCTATGGAATAAAGACGGCTTGAGCCAACAGGAATTGGTAGAACGCGCCGATTTAAAACAGGCAACGATTGCCAACACTCTGGCACGGATGGAGCGAGATGGATTGATTACACGGGAGCCGAATCCTGAAGATGCACGCAGCCGTTTGATTATGCTGACGGAACACGCGCGTGATTTACAATTAAAATCCACCGAAATTGCCAAAGCCATCAACCAAGAATCCTTGGCGGATTTATCGGCAGACGAGCAGAAGCTGTTTTTGGAAATGGCACAGAAGATTATATTGAAACAACAAAAGATGATAAAAGGCTGAAAAATATAAAAAAGGCCGTCTGAAACCCAATATAAACAGGTTTCAGACGGCCTTTTTCACAGCGATTAATTATCGGAGAACAAATCGCCTACTTTTTCGCCTACTTTTTCCCAAAACGATTTTTTGCGCGGGGTTTGGCTGAGATTAAGACCGGAGGAGATTTTTTCAAATTCTTCCAACAACTCTTTCTGACGGTCGGTCAGGTTGACCGGTGTTTCAACCAAAATGTGGCAGTACAAATCACCGGTCGAGCTGGAGCGCAGAGACTTGATGCCTTTGCCTTTCACGCGCATACGGCGGCCGGTTTGCGTTTCTTTCGGAATGTGCAGTTTGACTTTACCGTCCAAAGTCGGCACTTCGACTTCGCCGCCCAATGCGGCAATGGCAAAGCTGATCGGCAGTTCGCAATGCAGGTCCAAGCCGTTGCGCTCAAAGATTTTGTGCTGTCTTACGCGTACATTGACGTACAAATCGCCTGCCGGCGCGCCGTGTTGACCCGGCTCGCCCTCGCCGCTCAAACGGATGCGTTGACCGTCGTCGATGCCTGCCGGAATGTTGACTTCAACCGTTTTGCTGGTTTTGGTGCGGCCTTCGCCACGGCATTTGACGCAAGGATCTTTGATTTCTTTGCCTGTACCGTGACAAGTCGGACAAGTCTGCTGCATTTGGAAAATGGCTTGGCGGACGTGTACCGTACCTGAGCCGTGACAGGTCGAACAAGTCGATGCAGATGTGCCCGGTTTGGCACCTGAGCCGTGGCAGACATCACATTCTTCGTAAGTTGGAATATTGATGCGTTTTTTCACGCCTTTAGCGGCTTCTTCAAGCGAAATCTCTATGCCAACCTGCAAGTCCGCGCCGCTGTAATCCGGCTGACGGCCGCCTGCGCTGCCGCCACCGCCGAACATTTGGCTGAAAATATCAGAAAAATCGAAGCCTTGCGTGCCACCGAATCCGCCTTGGCCGCCGAAACCGCCAAAGCCACCGAATCCGCCCGCACCTGCGCCCTGTTCGAACGCGGCATGGCCGTATTGGTCGTACATGGTACGTTTTTCCTTGTCAGACAAGGTGTCGTAAGCTTTTTGGACTTCTTTAAATTTTTCTTCCGCCTCTTTATTATCAGGATTGCGGTCGGGATGGTATTTCATTGCCAGCTTGCGGTAGGCTTTTTTAATTTCATCATCGCTAGCGCTGCGGGCAACACCAAGGGTTTCGTAATAATCTTTATTGCTCATAATTTTGATAGTGTTAAGAATGAATTCAAACTGGGTGGGATATGTGGGCGAGTATCAAAAACTCAAGTCAGTATTTTCAAGGCCGTCTGAAATTGTGCTTTTCCGACATCCAAACATTCAGACGGCCTTTGTCAAACCGACAGGCCCGACAACCTGCTATAATCCCATCTTTATTTTTTCCAACGTTTTCAAGCGAAAAACAGAATGACCATGCAAGAACATTACCAACCCGCCGCCATCGAGCCTGCGGCGCAGAAAAAATGGGACGACGAGCGTATTTTCAACGTCTCCGAAGACGCTTCCAAACCCAAATACTACTGCCTCTCCATGTTCCCCTACCCCAGCGGCAAGCTGCACATGGGGCATGTACGCAACTACACCATCGGCGACGTATTGAGCCGCTTCAAACTCTTAAACGGCTTCAACGTCATGCAGCCTATGGGTTGGGACGCGTTCGGTATGCCTGCGGAAAACGCGGCGATGAAAAACAACGTCGCCCCCGCTACTTGGACCTACGACAACATCGAATACATGAAAACCCAGCTCAAAAGCTTGGGTTTTGCGATTGACTGGGAACGCGAAGTCGCCACCTGCAAACCCGAATACTACCGCTGGGAACAATGGCTGTTTACCAAGCTGTTTGAAAAAGGCATCGTGTACCGCAAAAACGGCACGGTAAACTGGGACCCTGTTGATCAAACCGTCCTTGCCAACGAGCAAGTCATCGACGGACGCGGCTGGCGTTCAGGCGCATTGATCGAAAAACGCGAAATCCCGATGTATTACTTCAAAATCACCGATTACGCCGAAGAGCTGCTCAACGATTTGGACAAGCTGGAACACTGGCCGGAACAAGTCAAAACCATGCAGCGCAACTGGATCGGCAAATCACGCGGTATGACCGTGCGCTTCGCTGTTTCAGACGACAGCAAACAGGGCTTGGAAGGCGATTACGCGAAATTCCTGCAAGTTTATACCACCCGTCCCGACACGCTGATGGGCGCGACTTATATCGCCGTTGCCGCCGAGCATCCGCTAGCAACCGCCGCAGCCGCCGACAAACCCGAATTGCAGGCATTTATCGCCGAGTGCAAAGCCGGCTCGGTTGCCGAAGCCGATATGGCGACGATGGAGAAAAAAGGCGTGCCGACCGGCCGCTACGTCGTCAACCCGCTCAACGGCGACAAGCTGGAAGTGTGGATTGCCAACTATGTATTGTGGGGCTACGGCGACGGCGCGGTAATGGCTGTTCCAGCGCACGACGAACGCGATTTCGAATTCGCCACCAAATACAATCTTCCGAAAAAACAAGTCATTGCTGTCGACGACAACGAATTCGACGCAAACCAATGGCAAGAATGGTACGGCGACAAAGAAAACGGTGTATTGGTCAACAGCGGCGACTTGGACGGCATGAATTTTCAGACGGCCTTCGACGCCATCGCCACCAAGCTGCAAAGCCAAGACGCAGGCGAACCGAAAACCCAATACCGCCTGCGCGACTGGGGTATTTCCCGTCAACGCTACTGGGGCTGCCCAATTCCTATCATCCATTGCGAAAAATGCGGCGACGTTCCCGTCCCTGCCGACCAACTGCCGGTCGTTTTGCCTGAAAACGTCGTACCCGACGGCATGGGTTCGCCGCTGGCAAAAATGCCAGAGTTTTACGAAACCACCTGCCCATGCTGCGGCGGCGCGGCGAAACGCGAAACCGACACCATGGACACCTTCATGGAATCGAGCTGGTATTTCTTCCGCTATATGTCGCCCAAGTTCGCAGAAGGCATGGTATCGGCTGAAGCCGCGAAATACTGGGGCTCGGTCGACCAATACATCGGCGGTATCGAACACGCGATTCTGCACCTCCTGTACGCGCGTTTCTTCACCAAACTGATGCGCGACGAAGGCTTGGTCAATGTTGACGAACCGTTTGAACGCCTGCTGACGCAAGGCATGGTCGTTTGCGAGACCTACTACCGCGAAAACGATAAAGGCGGCAAAGACTGGATCAACCCTGCCGATGTCGAGCTGACTTTTGACGACAAAGGCCGCCCTGTTTCCGCCGTCCTCAAAGCCGACGGCCTCCCCGTCGTCATCAGCGGCACGGAAAAAATGTCCAAGTCCAAAAACAACGGCGTCGATCCGCAAGAACTGATTAACGCCTACGGCGCGGACACCGCCCGCCTGTTCATGATGTTTGCCGCACCGCCCGAACAGTCCCTCGAATGGAGCGACAGCGGCGTCGAAGGCGCACACCGCTTCCTGCGTCGTCTGTGGCGTACCGTTTACGAATACCTGAAGCAAGGCGAAGCGGTCAAAGCGTTCGCAGGCAGCCAAGACGGTTTGTCTAAAGAACTCAAAGACCTGCGCCACAAACTGCATTCTACCATCGCCAAAGTCAGCGACGACTACGGCCGCCGCCAGCAGTTCAACACCGCCATCGCCGCCGTAATGGAATTGCTCAACCAATACGACAAAACCGACACCGGCGGCGAACAAGGCCGCGCCGTCGCCCAAGAAGTATTGGAAGCTGCCGTACGCCTGTTGTGGCCCATCGTGCCGCACATCTGCGAAACCCTGTGGAGCGAATTGAACAGCGCGAAACTGTGGGAAGCAGGCTGGCCGACAGTCGACGAAGCCGCCTTGGTTAAATCCGAAATCGAAGTGATGGTTCAAGTCAACGGCAAACTGCGCGGCAAAATCACCATCGCCGCCGACGCCTCCAAAGCCGACCTCGAAGCCGCCGCCCTTGCCAACGAAGGCGCAGTGAAATTCATGGAAGGCAAGCCTGCGAAGAAAATCATCGTCGTACCGGGCAGACTGGTGAACATCGTGGTGTAAAGCTGATTCGGCATTGATTGCTGTAATTAGGAAAGGTCGTCTGAAAACTTGGAAACAGGGTTTTCAGACGACCTTTTTAAGATAGATTGAGTTGTCTACATTACAGACCTCAAATAACTTAAATCTCAAAATCCAAAATATGAATTTATTTTTCGATACCGAATTGGGAAAGCAACAAAATAAAGCAACCCACAAAATCCGCGTAATGAGCGAGGCTTGGCTAGAAAAAAACGGCTACTGCCCCTGTTGCGGAAGCAAGCCGATGCAGAGATTTACCAATAACAAACCTGTTGCAGACCTCTTTTGTCCAAACTGTCACGAGCAATATGAATTAAAGAGTAAAAATCAAAAAACTATAGGTAATAGTGTACCTGACGGTGCATATCACACCATGTTGGAGCGCATCCAGTCAGATACCAACCCCAACTTTTTCTTTCTTGCATATAAAAAAGCGGATTACTCCATACAGCAATTGGTGCTTGTACCTAAACATTTCATAACACCGGACATGATTATTCCCAGAAATAAAGGTATTAAAAACCGACCACACCACATCATGTGTTCCATTAATCTTGTACCTTTACCTGAAAGCGGCAAAATATTCTTGATAGACAATTCCCGCATTATCGAACCCGAAATCGTTCTAAAAAAATGGCAATCCAATCTATTTTTACGCAACCAAAATGCGGAACGCAAAGGCTGGCTTTTGGCTATTATGAAATGTATCGATCAACTCCCCGAAGAATTCACATTGTCACAAATGTATGAATTTGAAAACAAACTATCCATCCAATTTCCCCGAAACAACCATATCAAAGACAAAATCCGCCAACAATTACAAATTTTGCGTGATCAAAATATGATCGAATTCATTGGTCGCGGACTTTACAAAAAATCAATAAATTGCGCCTAACTCCCAAGGCGTTTTGATTTCAAATCATGATACTGAATTCACAAGGGATATTTATTCTTCTGCCATTCTGAAAACGGTTGTACCATTTGTCAGGATTGTTGTCGACTTTACAAATAGGAACATATAGCAAATTCTTTATTTTTTGGTATATCCAACTATCTTCAAAGCTTATCTGATCGCTGATTAACTGATCAAAGTTACTGGAAGCGGTGAACTTGGGAAATCTGGTTTGATATTCAAGTTTTAGATCTCCTAGCGTCCTTCCGATGTTTTCTCTAAAAAAACCATACGAATCAGTTAGATTCATTATCACAGTTTCCGTCATTAACATAGTCCTTAAAAGTTCAGGTAAAGAAATATCTAATGCGCTAGCCAAACGAATAAGATTTAATAGGGCGGGGTTACGCTCTCCACGTTCTATCATTCCGATATAAGTCCGGTGCATATTCGCTTTTTCAGCCAATGCTTCCTGACTTAAATCCTGGAGTTGTCTTAAATGACGAACATGTTTGCCAAATTGTTTTAAAATTTCTGATTTCATGATGACTATTCTTAATGTTTGCAAATTAAATTCCACATACAATAAGTATCAACTTTAGTTCTAATACGAAAGGCCGTCTGAAACCCTATATTCAGGTTTCAGACGGCCTTTTTAACTGCCCGATTTTATTCGCCGTAGTAGGCTTTGGTCAGGATTTCTTCCATATCGGCCACCATCGCGAGGCGTGGGTTGGCCGGGGTGCATTGGTCTTCAAAAGACATCATGGCCAGCTCTTTTCTGCCGTCGAGGAAGGTTTTCTCATCGATACCCTGCTCTTTCAACGACATTTTTATGCCGACGTTGACTGCCAGCTCATGGCAGGCGCGGGCGAAGGATTCGACGCCTTCTGCCGGTGTGCTGCATGGCAGGCCTAAAGTACGGGCGATTTCCTGATATTTCAGGTCGGCTTTGTAGTAGTTGTACTTCGGCCAAGTGGCGGTTTTCTGCGGACGCGTGCCGTTGTAGCGGATGACGTGCGGCAGCAGGATGGCGTTGGCACGGCCGTGCGGAACATGATATTTGCCGCCGATTTTGTGTGCCATCGAGTGGTTGATGCCCAAGAACGCATTGGCAAATGCCATACCTGCGATGGTGGAGGCATTGTGCATATGCTCGCGCGCTTCAGGATCGGCTGCACCGTGTTTGTAGGAGCGTTCGAGGTATTGGAATACGAGCTTGATGGCTTGCAGGGCGAGGCCGTCTGTAAAGTCGTTTGCCAGTACGGAAACGTATGCTTCTACGGCGTGGGTCAGTACGTCCAAACCGGTATCGGCAGTTACGCCTGCCGGTACGGTCATGGTAAACGCAGGGTCGACAATCGAAATGGTCGGTGTCAGCGAGTAGTCGGCAATCGGATATTTCTTATCACCGTCGCTGATGACGGTAAACGGCGTCACTTCGGAGCCTGTACCCGACGTGGTAGGAATGCCGATAAATTTGGCTTTGCGGCCCAATTCAGGGAAACGGAATGCGCGTTTGCGGATGTCCATGAATTTTTGCACCAAGTCTTCAAAATCGACTTGCGGCTGCTCGTAGAAGAGCCACATGGCTTTAGCCGCGTCCATCGGCGAGCCGCCGCCCAGCGCGATGATGGTATCGGGCTGGAAGCTGCGCATCAAATCCGTGCCTTTATAGACGGTTTGGACACTCGGATCGGCTTCGACGTCGGTAAACAGCTGGATGGTCACTTTGTTTTTGCGTTGATGCAGTTGATGGGTGATTTTATCGACAAAGCCCAGATCAACCATCGAACGGTCGGTCACAATCATGACTTTTTCGCAGTCTTTCATGTCTTGCAGATATTGAATGGAATCGCGTTCAAAATAGATTTTGGCGGGCACTTTGAACCATTGCATGTTGTTTCTCCGACGGCCTACTTTTTTGATGTTTAACAGATTGACTGCGCTGACGTTGCCGCCGACGGCGTTTTTACCGTAAGAGCCGCAACCGAGGGTCAGAGAAGGCAGGAAGGCGTTGTACACGTCGCCGATGCCGCCGAAGGTGGAAGGCGAATTCCAAATCACGCGCAGCGCTTTGACGCGGGAGCCGAACGTTTTGACCAATTCTTCGTCGGCGGTATGGATGGCGGCAGAGTGTCCCAAACCGTCGAAGGCAACCATTTCTTCGGCGAACTTCAAACCTTGTTCGGTCGAATCCGCCTTAATCATGGCCAAAACAGGTGAAAGTTTTTCGCGGGTCAGCGGCTCGTTCGGGCCGACTTCGCGACATTCGGCGATGATGATGTTGGTTTTTTCAGGCACTTTAAACCCGGCCTGTTCGGCAATCCATGCCGCCGGTTTGCCCACGACGGCGGAATTAAGTTTTGCTCCGCCACAGCTGGCGCAATTCGCCGTTACGCCGAAGATAAACTCTTCGAGCATGGCTTTTTCTTTTTTATTGGCAAAGTACACGCCGTAAGATTTGAACTCTTCGGCCAACTCTTTGTAAATCTCTTTATCGGCAATCACCGCCTGCTCGCTGGCGCACACCATGCCGTTGTCGAAAGATTTCGACATCACAATATCGTGTGCCACCTGTTTGATGTCCGCCGTTTTTTCAACATAAGCAGGTACGTTGCCAGCCCCGACGCCGAGCGCAGGTTTGCCGCAAGAGTACGCGGCTTCCACCATCGCATTGCCGCCGGTCGCCAAAATCGTTGCCACGCCCGGATGCTTCATTAGCGCGGAAGTGCCTTCCATAGACGGCTTTTCAATCCACTGGATACAGTTTTCCGGCGCACCGGCCGCAATCGCCGCATCGCGCACAATACGCGCGGCATGGGCGGAACACTGCTGGGCGGACGGGTGGAACGAGAAAATAATCGGATTGCGGGTTTTCAGCGCAATCAGGGATTTGAAAATGGTGGTGGAGGTTGGATTGGTCGTCGGCACAATACCGCAAACCACGCCGACCGGATCGGCAATTTCCGTAATACCGGTTACATCGTTTTCGCTGATGACGCCCACGGTTTTCAAATCGCGCAGGCGGCGCACGACGTTTTCGCAGGCAAACAGGTTTTTCGTCGCCTTATCCTCAAACACGCCGCGCCCTGTTTCTTCTACCGCGTGCATGGCGAGTACACCATGTTTGTCCAGCGCGGCGATAGAGGCTTTGGCAACAATAAAGTCAATCTGCTCCTGATCGAGCTTAAGAAACTCGTCTAATGCCCGTAAACCCTTGTCAACCAGGCTGTTTACCTCGGCTACGGCTGGGCTGACGACGTTGTCGGCTGATGCGTTCATGGTGTATCTCCTTAATAAAAGGTGGCAATAATGTCAATAAATTTTCACTACAATAACTATAGGTAATTTAGTTACATTTTGCTTTGACCTACATCACAAACCATGATTGAACTTTTCAGACGGCCATTTTATCGTTTATTCATTTTAATTCTTTGAAGTATAATATTTTTATCTACACAAAAACAAAGACGGTTATTCTTCGTCGCTTTCCTCGATAATTAAGATAAAAACAGAAAATCGATGTATTAAAATTACAAACTCAAATAAACAAAGGCCGTCTGAAAATATTTTTCAGACGGCCTTTTTTGCTTTACCGTTTATTGGCTAATGTCTTCCAGCGTACGACCTTTGGTTTCTTCACCCAATACCAAGATTACCGCCACAATCAGCAGCATAACCAGCGCAAACATCATAAAGATATTGCCGAAGCCGCCGCTGTTGCCCACCATCGCCGCCACTACCATGGGCGCGAGTATGCCGCCGACGCGGCCGATGGCGCCTGCCCAGCCGGATGCGAAGGCACGGAAGCGCAAGGGGTAGAGTTCAGGGGTGTAGGTGTACAAAACGCCCCATGCGCCCAAGTTGAAGAAGGACATCAGGCTGCCCCAGATCATGACTTCAGCCGCAGTTGTGCTTTGCCCAAAAAACCATGCGCACACGGCGCACGCGGCCAGAAAGCCTGCCAGCGTTGCTTTGCGGCCGATTCTTTCCACCAAAGCCGCGGCGGCTATATAGCCGGGCAGTTGCGCAACAATCATCACCAGCACATATTCAAAGGTTTTGACCACGGTATTGCCCTGCTCGACCAGCAGTTTGGGCAACCAAGTGAAAATGCCGTAATACGAAAACACGATGCCGAACCAAACCAGCCACAGCATCAGCGTGCGCCGTGCAAACGGATGTTGCCAAAGTTGGAAGAAGCGGATGCGTTCGCGCGGGGCGGCCGGTGCGGCAACGGCTTCTGTCGGCGGCGTTATGCCCGATTGAATTTCCAGCGCGGATACTAAATGGTGCGCTTCGTTGGTTTTGCCGCGGGAAAGCAGGTAAGGCACGGATTCGGGAACGAATTTCAACACCAACGGCACATAAAACAGGGGCAAGGCGCCGAATAAAAACTCGCTGTGCCAGCCGGTTTGCGGAATAAAGAAATAAGACACCAGCGCAGCCGAGAGCCAGCCCAAGCCCCAAAAGCTTTCCAGCAATACAATAAAACGGCCGCGTACTTTCGGCGGCGCATATTCGCTGACCAGCGACACGGCAACGGGCAGCTGGCCGCCCAAACCGACGCCGACAAAAAAGCGGCACACCAGCAAAACCGTCAAATCAGGCGCAAGCGCACACAAACCTGTGGCAATGCTGTACACCACCATCGTGCCGGCAAAAACGGTTTTCCGTCCGAACCTATCCGCCAGCCAGCCGCTGAATACCGCACCCAAGGCCATGCCGACAAAAGCAATGCTGACAATCCAACCCAACTGCGCCGGAGCCAGCGCCCAATCTTTGCCCAAAGCCGGCAATACAAACGACACCAAGCCTGTATCCATAGCATCAAACAACCAGCCTATGCCGACCAAAACCAGAAGTTTGTAATGAAAGCGGGAGGGCGGCAGATTGTGCAGCCGCGTCAGAATATCCATAACTTCTTTCCTTTGTTTGCGTATTATTGAATTGGATTTTAGCAATAACTGCTTTAGTTTCAGCTACAAACCTGAAAATAGAGTTTAACATTTATACAATATGCAAAGAATAGGAAGCGCGCGTTTTTTGGCTATTTTTGAATATCTTAATCTCGGCGATAAACCGCATACCATATTGAAACATGAAACAAGAAATTACTTCAGGCCGTCTGAAACCGATGGTCTGTTTTTCAGACGGCCTGCCGTTTTTTGCAAAGGCTTCATGCTTGGGTTATGATGTTTATTTGTAATATGTAAACAGATG
>NZ_JBQCTZ010000096.1:0-13238 GCF_051963715.1 Neisseria sp. P0001.S005
GCTTGTTTGCTGCCGGGTTTGATGCCGACTTTAAGCATTTCTTCCTGACGGGCCAAAACGTAGTTGCGTACGTCTTTAAGCCATTGGGTGGAAACTTCTTCCATTTGGTCGTTAACCAAATCTAAGCTGAGTTGGCCGGAAAGTTTGACAGCCAAGTCCATAAATTTGTCGAAAGTTTTTTCACCGGCAGGAACATGCGGAATATCCAACAGCATGCTGAAACCGCGGTAAGCTTGGTTGTCCAACAGAGGATTGGTAAACGGTTTGTTGTCCAAAGTATGGATGGAGAACAATTTAGGATTGTTGTTGTCGCCGAAGTGGAACGCGCCGTCTTCGCCCAGTTTGAAGCCTGTATCTTCCACGGCGGCACGCAATTCTACGCCGCTGATGTTGGAATGGGAAACCAAGTGAATGGCGATGGTTTGGTCAACACGCGCACAGAATTGGTCGAGGGCTTGTGCGACTTCGGTAAACGCGTCCAAGTCGGTATGCAAAACTTTGCCGTCCATCAGTTGGGCAAAAGCATCAACCTGTTGGTCGAAGTGTTGCAACTCTTCACGTGCGGCCAAACCATTGCGGCTAACAGCCTGAAGGCCCATAACGAAGCCTTGGTAGTAAACGCCCGGAATCGGCTCGGCAACACGGAAATGGTCGTCCATGGTGCAACCGATGATTTGGAAGCGGTGTGTGCTGGAAAGGCGCGGCAGTGCGTGCAATTCTTGGGCCTGTTTCAGGGAGATGTAGGCCATGTAGTCGAAGCGCGGGTCAAACCAAGGCAGCTCGACTTGAGCCAATTCGTCCAAGCTGATCAATGGTACTTGTGCCACAGGTTCTGCTTCGGTTTCAACCGGAGCAGAAGCGGCTTCGGCAGGATTTATAGTAATTTCGTTGTTCAAACCGATAACGGTGTGTTGGACTTTTTCTTCTGCGGAAAAGTCGTCTTCCACAGTCAGCTCGACATCGGTTTTAAGTTGGGCAGGGTGAGCCAGTTTGGCTTTTGCCGCGTAGATTTCATCTTGCTCTTGCAGGTTGCGCAATGCCTCTTCGTTTTTTTTGTTTTTCTTGATAAACAAACCTTGGCCGCCGGTTTCTTTGCTGTCGCGGACGTGCTTGGTTTTGCTGGTTAAAAGTGCATCTTTATCGGAATGGCCGAATTGTTCGCGCACTTGTTTGCGGTATTGGTTTTCCTGGTACATGTTGTAACCGATGACCGCCAAAAGGGTGGCGAGGGCTAAGACGATGAAAATCATGGAGTAATCACTTTTTAAAAAGGCAGCATTCCGTCTTTTTCAGGGTGCGGAATCTTGCTGCGTGGGAAGTTCGTTGGAGCCGGACTTTATGCGTCCGAATGAATAGCTGAATTATAACGAAAATAAACGGTTGTGACAGCATTATGTCTGCCAATCATTTCAGGCCGTCTGAAAGTTATCCGCGCCGGATGGGGAAACCTGCTTTTTGAAGGCGAGGCCAATCGAAGAAATGTCCGGGATCGGTTTTCCTGTCCGGCGCGATGTCCTGATGACCGGTAACGGCCTGAATCGGGTAATGTTCGGAAATAGCGGTCAGCAAGGCTTGCAGGCTGGTGTATTGTGCTTCGGTAAAAGGTTCGAAATCGCAGCCTTCCAATTCGATACCGATGGAGAAGGCATTGCATTTTTCTCTGCCTTGAAACGACGATACGCCGGCATGATAGGCCATGTCGTCGCAGGAAACGAATTGAATGGTTTCGCCCTCACGGCTGATGAAAAAATGGCTGGAGACGCGCAAGGTGTGGATGATGCTGAAGAAAGGATGCTCATCAGGGTTGATTTGGTTGGTAAACAATTTTTCCACTGCACCCGTGTTGTACTCAAAAGGAGGGAGGGAAATATTGTGGAGGACAACCAATGAGATGTCTTCATCCGGTTCGCGCGGGCTGAAATTGGACGAATGAGTTTGGCGTGCATTCAGCCAACGGCCGTTTTGCCAAGTGTTTTTTGAAGGAGGATTCATGGTTTCAGACGGCCTTTCGGGATAGGAAAACATACGTTGGGGAAGGTGGCAGGCTTAATGTGCTTGTTTTCGGTTATACTGTTGCCCGACACGTTCACAAACCAAGAATCCTACCATGCTGAAAAAATTGTTGAAATGGCTGGCCGTATTTTTGACGGCATTTGCCGCCGTGTTTGCCGCATTGTTGTTTGTTCCGAAAGACAACGGCAAGCCATACCGTATTACCATTACCAAAAACCAAGGTATCTCTTCCGTCAGCCGCAAACTGGCTCAAGACGGCATCGTTTATAACCGTTATGTGCTGGTAGCCGCAGCATATGTGATGGGCGTACACAACCAACTTAATGCCGGTTCTTACCGCCTGTCTGCCAAAGTATCGGCTTGGGACATTTTAAAACGCATTAAAAAAGGCCGTCCTGACTCGGTCAGCGTGCAAATTTTGGAAGGCGCGCGTTTTGCCCAAATGCGCCGTATTATCGATAACACTGCCGACATTGCCCACGATACGCGCGGTTGGAGCGATGAAAAACTGATGGCCGAAGTGGCACCCGACGCCTTGAGCAGCAATCCCGAAGGACAGTTTTTCCCGGATAGTTACGAAATTGATGCCGGTGGCAGCGATCTTCAAATTTACAAAATCGCCTACCGTAAAATGCGGGAAAACCTACAAGAAGCATGGGACGACCGTCAAAGTGGCCTGCCTTATAAAAATCCGTACGAAATGCTGATTATGGCGAGTCTGATTGAAAAAGAAACCGCACACGAAGACGACCGCGCCCATGTGGCCGCCGTATTTGTCAACCGCTTAAATATCGGCATGCGCCTGCAAACCGACCCGACCGTTATCTATGGCATGGGCGATGCGTATAAAGGCAGAATCCGCAAAGCCGACCTGCAACGCGATACGCCTTACAATACTTATACGCGCAGCGGTTTGACACCGACGCCGATTGCGCTTCCCGGCAAGGCCGCGCTTGAAGCGGCGGGTCATCCGTCTGATGAAAAATATCTGTATTTCGTCTCAAAAATGGATGGTACGGGCCTGAGCGAGTTCAGCCACAATCTTTCTGAACACAATGCTGCCGTACGCAAATATATTTTGAAGAAATAAACCGAATAGGCCGTCTGAAACATTTATAATCCTGTTTCAGACGGCCTTTAAATTGACGATATTCATATGAAACCCAGATTTATTACCCTTGACGGCATAGACGGCGCAGGAAAATCCACCAACCTCGCCGTAATGAAAGCATGGTTTGAGAAACACCAACTGCCCGTATTGTTTACGCGCGAACCGGGAGGTACTCCGGCAGGAGAAGCATTGCGTGAAATCCTGCTCAACCCTGCTACCCAAGTCAGCCTGCGTACTGAAACCCTGCTGATGTTTGCCGCCAGACAGCAACACTTGGAAACCGTCATTCTGCCTGCCCTGAAAAACGGCACGCATGTCGTTTCCGACCGCTTTACCGATGCAACGTTTGCCTATCAAGGCGGCGGACGAGGCGTTCCCTTGCAAGATATTGCCACGCTTGAGCATTGGGTGCAGGGTGATTTCCGCCCAGATTTAACTTTGCTGTTGGATGTGCCTTTGGAAGTGTCAATGGCGCGCATCAACCAAACGCGTGAGAAGGATCGCTTTGAACAAGAAAAAGCCGAGTTTTTCAATCGGGTGCGCGAAGTATATCTGCAACGTGCTAACGAACAGCCGGAACGCTATGCCGTTATCGACAGCAGCCAAAGTCTGGGCGCGGTAAAAAATCAGATTGAAACCGCGCTAGACAGTCATTTTGGATTGAATGTTTAATTTTAAATAAAATGCCGTCTGAAAGAAGGGTAATGTGGTGAAGAAATATTATTACAGAAGTTTTTAGACATAAAACCAAATAAAACGAAATATCAAAACAAATGTAATAAATATCGGTATGCGCCACCAAAAGAACATGATAAAATTACGGCCTCTTACAAAGCCGGTCTGTTAACAACCCGACTTTAGAAATTTTAAACGTCTGAAGCAGCCTGTTTCAGACTTGTTCGCTGTAAAATCTCTCTCGCAAACAGGATCGATAAATGGAAAATTCATTAAAAGAAGCCGCCCTGCAGTTCCACGAATTCCCCGTGCCGGGCAAAATCTCCGTTACCCCAACCAAATCTCTGGCTACTTCTAAAGACTTGGCGTTGGCGTACTCTCCGGGCGTAGCCGCTCCTTGTATGGAAATCCATGCCGATCCTCAAACTGCCTACAAATACACTGCCAAAGGCAACTTGGTTGCCGTGATTTCCAACGGTACAGCAGTGTTGGGTTTGGGCAACATCGGCGCATTGGCTGGCAAGCCTGTAATGGAAGGCAAAGGAGTATTGTTCAAAAAATTCGCCGGTGTTGACGTATTCGATATCGAAATCGATGAAAAAGACCCGCAAAAATTGGTAGACATCATCGCTTCTTTGGAGCCAACTTTCGGCGGCATCAACCTCGAAGACATCAAAGCGCCTGAGTGCTTCTACATCGAACGCGAATTGCGCAAACGTTGCAAAATCCCTGTATTCCACGACGACCAACACGGTACCGCCATCATTACCGCTGCCGCTGTATTGAACGCTTTGCGTTATACCGGCCGCAAAATTGAAGAAGCGACTTTGGTGTGCTCCGGCGCAGGTGCGGCCGCGATTGCCTGCTTGAACCAATTGCTGGATTTGGGTTTGAAACGCGAAAACGTGACCGTTTGCGACTCCAAGGGCGTGATTTACAAAACCCGCGAAGACAAAGACCGTATGGACGAGTCCAAACAGTTCTACGCCATTGAAGATAACGGCCAACGCGTATTGGCCGATGCCGTTAAAGGTAAAGACATCTTCTTGGGCCTGTCCGGCGCAAACCTGCTGACGCCTGAAATGCTGAAAACTATGAACGAAAAACCAATTGTGTTCGCTATGGCAAACCCAAATCCGGAAATTCTGCCTCCTTTGGCAAAAGAAACCCGTCCGGATGTGGTGATCGGTACCGGCCGCTCAGACTTCCCGAACCAAGTGAATAACGTATTGTGCTTCCCATTCATCTTCCGTGGCGCATTGGATGTCGGCGCGACCACCATCAACGAAGAAATGAAACGCGCCTGCGTGTATGCTTTGGCTGATTTGGCGATGGAAGAGGTAACTGAAGAAGTAGTTGCCGCTTACGGTAAGAAATTTGAATTCGGTGCGGAATACCTGATTCCTACCCCATTCGACTCCCGCCTGTTGCCTCGCGTTGCTACAGCTACTGCTAAAGCAGCAATGGAAAGCGGCGTGGCTACCCGTCCAATCGCTGATTTGGATGCGTATGCTGCTAAACTGGCCGGTTTGAAATTGTAATCCGGTAAGTAGTATTTGATTGAAAATGCCGTCTGAAAGTTGTATTTCAGACGGCATTTTTGTTTATTGGGTATTTTATAGAGGGTTTAATGAAACGGTTGGAATGATGAACATGGTAAGCTGCCGATTCAAAATAGGCGTGGAAATATGAATTGCTTTCTAAAATAGGTTTCTTATTTTTGAGCCGCTTTGATTTTGCAGAATTTGTATGGGATTAAATACAATATTTTTGCCAGCTTTTTAAACAACATCAGGCCGTCTGAAATCGGGTTTTTCAGACGGCCTGAGTTAATGAAACGGTTCATTTTTGCCAATAGGTTTTGACGTTGACGAACTCGTACAGCCCGAATTCTGATAGTTCGCGTCCATAACCTGAAGCTTTGACGCCACCAAAAGGTAGGCGCAGATCGCTGCTGGTGTGGCGGTTGATAAAGACAGAGCCTGCTTGGATTTTTTCGGCGTATTGCCATGCGTTTGCCGTGTCGGCTGTGTAGATGCAGGCGCCGAGGCCGAAAGGTGTGTCATTGGCAAGTGCGACGGCGTGATCCGGATTATCGGCGCGTAAAATCATGGCAACCGGGCCGAAGACTTCTTCGTGCCAAACGCGGCAGGTTGGGTTGACCTGATCTAAGACGGTAGCAGGGTAAAACCAGCTTTCTCCCTCAGGGATATAGCCGCCGCTCAAGCATTGTGCACCGTGTGTAACCGCATCTTGAACCTGTTCATGTACGGTTTGACGCAGGTCTTGTCGGTGAAGCGGGGCAAGGGTGGTGTTCGGGTCTTTGGGATTGCCGGTTTGCAGTTTGGCACACTCGGCAAGGAAGAGCGGGATAAACTGTTCGGCAATATCTTGGGTAACAATGATGCGTTTGGCGGCATTGCAAGATTGTCCGGCATCACGGAAACGTGAATAGCAGGCATCGATGGCTGCGCGTTGCAGATCGGCATCGGGCAGAATGATAAACGGATTGCTGCCGCCCAGTTCAAGGACAGTTTTTTTCAGATGTTTGCCTGCATGGGCGGCCAATAGGCGGCCGGTATGGGTTGAACCGGTAAATGCCATGGCATCGGTATCTTCAATGGCTTTAAGCGTGTCTTCATGACTTAACCATGCGCCGATAAGCGGCAAACCTTCGGGGATAAGGCTGAATAGGGCTTCACTGACGCGAGCGACACTGGGCGCAGGTTTGACCGCGCAGGCATTGCCGGCGCACAGGGCAGGGATGGCAAATCGTAAAATCTGCCAAACAGGATAGTTCCACGGCATGACTGCCAACACAATACCCAAAGGCTCGAAGCGGACTTGGCTGAGGCTGGCTTGGGTGGCGATGGTTTTATGGGCAAGCAGCTCGGGGGCAAGGCGGACGTAGTAGCGGATAAGCTCGATGGATTTGCTGATTTCTGCACGGCATTCGTGCAGGCAGCGTCCGACTTCTTCGCAAACCATTTCAGCAAGGCGTTCTTGGTTTTGGGTAAGGCTGTCGGCAAATTGCTGTAAGAGGGCGGTGCGCTCGGTAATGCTTGATTGAGCGAAGGTTTGCTGAAGGGTTTGGAGGCGGTTTAATTCGTCGGTGAACTCGGTATAGCTTTGCGCCGGTCGGCAGTAAATGGTTTTTCCGGTGAAAACGTGGGTGCTGTGAAACATGGTTGGCTCCTTTGTTTTTATGTTTTTATGAGGCCGTCTGAAAATGTTTCAGACGGCCTTTTATTGTGATAATTGTACTTCAAGCGACCAGTTGGGGAAAAATAGATTTTAAGCCGGCAACAATAATCTCTACGGAAATGGCGGCAAGCATCATACCCATAATGCGGTTGAGGATGGTCAGGCCGGTCGTGCCCAAGCGTTTGCTGATGCGTCCGGCAACGATCAGGATGAGATAGCAAATCAGGCTGACCAGAAAGCCGGAGATGATAATCAGGGCAATATCGCTGTAATTTTTGGCGGCAGAGGAGTAAATGATGACGGTAGAGATACCGCCGGGGCCGATGGTAATCGGAATGGCAATGGGTACGACGGCAATGGCTTTTTCATTGCGGCGGACTTGTTGCTCATGGTGATGCTCTTCTGAATTGGGGTCGATTTTGGGCTTGGCAGGATTATCGTTGCCGTTCATTAAGGAGATGGCAATCAGCAAAACTAGAATACCGCCGCCGACTTGGAAGGAGCCGACGCTGATACCGAGTACTTTCAACAAGATACCGCCGCCCAGTGCAAAGACGACAATCACGATGAAAACAGCCAATGCGGCAGTACGCGCGATTCTGCGTTTTTCTTTGGTGCTGTGGTTTTGTGTCAGGTCAAGATAAATCGAGAGCGCGCTGAAGGGGTTGATCAGTACAAGAAGTGCAACGAGAAGTTTGCCGATTTCTACACCTAATTCCATATTATTCCTTGCTTGCAGTCAGGTCGTCGTTGTCCATATTACGACGGCGGAGGTTTTTGTGTTCGTTGGCAATACCCATCAACAGGGCGAGCACCACCATGATGGAAAGCGTAGCCGTACCGCCGTAGCTGACCAATGGGAGGGGGACGCCGACAACGGGCAAAATACCGCTGACCATGCCCATGTTTACAAAGGCATAGCAGAAAAAGGTCATGGTCAACGCGCCTGCCAGAGTACGGCTGTAAAGGGATTGCGCTTGCGCGGCAATCCATAATCCGCGTGCCAGAATGATAAGGTAAACCAGCAGTAAAAGGATATTGCCAATCAGGCCGAATTCTTCGCCGAATACTGCGAAAATAAAGTCAGTCGTTGATTCGGGAATATAGTCCAAATGGGTTTGCGTACCGTTGAGCCAGCCTTTACCCCATACGCCGCCCGAGCCGATGGCAATCATGGATTGGATGATGTGGTAGCCTGCGCCTAACGGGTCTTTGGTTGGGTCGAGCAGAGTGAGGACGCGGGTTTTCTGGTAGTCGTGCATGCCGTAATTCCACAAGAGCGGCAAAGCGGCCACAAAGGCAATAATGGCGGCAAAAATAGCCTTCCAAGGCAATCCGGCAAAGAAGATGACAAAAATACCCGAAGCCATAATCAGTGCTGCCGTACCGAGGTCGGGCTGTTTCAAAATCAGGGCGACAGGAACAAGAATCAGCACGAGGGCGACAATATAATGTATCCATTTCAGACGGCCTTCATAGCGTTGGAAATACCACGCGACAGTCATGGGAATACCGATTTTCATGATTTCGGAAGGTTGGATACGGGTAAAGCCGAGACTCAGCCAACGGGTTGAGCCGTTGACGGTAACGCCGGCGACTTCAACGCCAATCAGCAGTAATACGCCGACAATGTAAACAGGCAGGGCAATTTTGGCAGCCGTTTGCGGCTTGAATACGGCAATAATCCATAACAGGGCAAAGCCCAAAACGGTATGGATGGTTTTGTTTTCCAATTGGCCGAACTCTTGCCCGTCTGCAGCATAGAGCAGGAACAGGCTCATGATGTAGATGGCGAGCATGGCAAAAAACAGCCAAGGGTCAATCGGGGCCGCAATGGTGGATTTTAAATTTTTCCACGCTGATGTGTTATTCATGATGAACCTCCGGCTGTGAGGCAGGGCTTGTCGGCGTCAGTCCGTAGGCAGATTGGAAAATGCTGGTAATAGGCTGATGTTTGTCCGTTGTTGCAGTTTTGGCCGAATCTGATTCAAGGCCGTCTGAAAACTGTTGCGGCTTGACGTGAAGCATATAAAAATCAGTCATTTCACGAGCCAATGGTGCGGCATAAGCACCCCAGCCGCCATTTTCCAAAATAACGGCAATAGCGATTTCAGGTTTTTCCAATGGCGCAAACGAGATAAACCATGCGTGGTCACGGTGTTGTTCGCGCAGGGCTGCGGCGTTGTAGCGGCCGCCCTGTTTGATTTGTACGACCTGGGCCGTACCGGTTTTACCGCCCATCGTATAGGCGAGTCCGCCACCGATACGGTGCGCCGTACCGCCCGGTTTCAATACCTTTTCCATTGCGCGTTTGACGTATTCGAAGTTGTCGGCTTTGAACGGAATTTGACGCTCGGGATTGGGATTGATACGGGTAATTTTGCGCGCGCCGAAATCCAATATTTCTTTGACCAAATGCGGCTGATGGACAACACCGTTGTTGGCTAAAGATGCTGTCGCATGTGCCATTTGCAAAGGCGTATAGGCATTGTAGCCTTGGCCGATACTGACGGAAACCATCTCGCCGGCGCGCCATTCTTTGGCAGTCGGGTCGGAAGATTTGGCAAAGCGTTTGGCTTTCCATTCGCGGCTGGGCAAAACGCCTGTGTATTCGCTGGGCAGGTCAATGCCGGTTTTTTGGCCAAAACCGAATTGCGCCAGATACGGAGAGGCTTTATCAATACCCATCTCGTAACCCAAGCGGTAGAAGAAAGTATCTGAGGATACTTGAATGGCTTTGCTCAAGTTGGCCGAGCCGTGACCGCTGCGGACGGAGTCGCGGAAAATATGGCGGCTGCCGGGTATGCTCCATGCGCCGGGGGCGGGGACGATGGTGTTCTGAGTGATTTTGCCGCTTTCCAACAAGGCCATGCCCATAAAGGGTTTGAATGTAGAACCCGGCGGATAAAGGCCTTGGGTAACGCGGTTGATCAAAGGCTTTTTCCAATCGTCATTCAGCATTTTCCAAGTGTCGCTGTCGATGCCGTCAATAAAGAGGTTGGGATCAAAGGAAGGTTTGGAGACAAATGCCAAAACAGTACCGTCTTGCGGATTGATGGCCACCAATGCGCCACGGCGGTCGCCCAAGATGCGGTCGGCTTCCTGTTGCATACGGATATCCATACCTAGGCGCAAGGTTTGCCCCATTTTGGACGGAACATTTTTCAATACGCGGACGATGTTGCCGTAAGCGTCTTTTTCGACTTCCTGATAGCCTGGAATGCCATGAAGCTGGTGTTCGTAATATTTTTCCAAGCCAGATTTTCCGATATGCGTACTGCCGCGATAGAGAGCGGTCAGGCCTTCTTCTTCCAGCATTTCTTTGTCTTTATCACTAATACGGCCGATGTAGCCTAAAAAATGGGAAGTCAGCTTGCCGTAAGGATATTCGCGGAATGTGCGTGAGTTGACCTCTACGCCTTTGAATTCGCGCAAATGCACGGATAAACGGGCGGCCTCTTCATCGGTCAGTCTGAGTTTGAGTGGGATATTTTCAAATTTTCGATAGCTTTCGCGGTATTTTTTGAAGCGTTTTAAATCTGTCGGCGTGATATCGACGTATTTTTTCAATGCTTCAATGACATCTTCCATCTTGCCTTCAATGCGGCTGGGAATAACTTCGAGTGAAAAGACAGGATAGTTTTTGGCCAAAGGAACGCCGTTGATATCGACAATTTCGCCGCGTACGGGCGGCGTTGGAATCAGGGTGATACGGTTGCTTGATGCTTGACCGGAAAATTCATTGTGTTGAGTTACTTGCAGGTAAAAGAACCGCGCCAGCAAAATGGAAAAGAAGATGACAATCAGGATAAACGCAACGAGCAGGCGCAACAAAGCATCGGCTTGTGCTGCCTGAGCGGAAGGTTTTTTGGTATGTTGACCACCGGAAAGACGGCGTGGAAGAATCGGTTTCATCTTTTCAGTGGGAGCGGTAAATACGGGTCACAATCAGCATCAACTGGCTGAGTATCGGCCAAAGCAATGCGCCGACAAATGGGGCAACAAAGCCTTGCAAAGTGATGACCTGATGATTAAGGAACAGACGTGCAACAGTTAAAACGGCCTGATTGAGAAGCAGTGCAGCCAATACAGCGGCCAATTGCATAATGTGGCCGTAAAGCATGATTTGGCGGCGGCGGTTTAAAATGAAATAAGTCATCACGACGTAAGACAGGGCGTGCAAGCCCAAAGTAGCGGCGGTTGCTGCATCGACAATCAGACCGATGGCAAAAGCCAGTCCCATGCCTGCGCGTTGCGGTTGGTGCAATGTCCAATATAGCAACATCAGTGCCGTCATTTCAGGCAGCCAAAAGAATCCGTCAAAGGAAAACGGCATAAAGTCCAGTATCATCATCACAATGAGACTGGCCGCCATAATGTGCAGCGGTACTGCACGGTAAGAATCGTCAAAATCGTTCATGAAATCAGCGTGGGGAAGAAGGGCCGGAAGAAAGTACCAAGACAAAACGGCTGCTGCGTAAAGCGGCCAAAGGCGTCAGTTGCGTATCGTAATAAGGCGTTCCTGATGCGCGGACAACCTTGCTGACAGTTGCAACGGGAATCCCCGCCGGATAAGTACCGTCCAAACCGGAAGTCAGCAGAATATCGCCGGGTTTCAAGTCTGAGCCGGTTGGGAAATAGCGCAAATCCAAACCGTTGCCATTGCCGTATGCCAAATTGCGTTCACCGGTGCGGCTGACGGCTACGGGGACAATGCTTTGTCCGCTTGAGATCAGTTCAATTTCCGCGCTTTGTGTGTGAACTTGTGTCAACAGGCCAATCAAACCGCTTTGATCGATGACTGCATCGCCAACTTTCAAACTGTCTTGGCTACCCTTGCCGATAATCAGTCTTTCGGAAAGCGGATCTTTGCCATTGGAAATGACTTCCGCACCGATAACGTTGTGAATGCCTTTTTGTTGCAAACCATACAGTTTTTTCAATTCGCGCAATTCATCGGTATTGACTTTATCCCGCTGCAAATCGATTTTCAGACGGCCATTTTCTTCTAAAAGCTGGCGGTTCTGTTCCAAGAGCTCGGATTTGGACTGGGAGAGGTCGGCAAAATATTGATAAAGTTGAACAGGTTGATTGGCCAGCCATTGAACAGGGTAGAGCATGGGCATTACTGCCGCACGCACCGGCTGCATCAATGAAAAGCGGTAATCGGCCACCATCAGGCCGGCAGCCAGAGTGATATAAACGACAAAACGAGGCAACAGCTTAGGGCCTTTTGCCTCGTCAAAGCGCAAAGAAGAGCGTTCCATAACCATCTACCTTATGGGTTTTCCGTAAATACGGTATCCCATTTGCCGATATAGTCCAACGCCTTACCGGCACCATAGGCGACGCAGTTCAGAGGCTGGTCGGCAATACCGACGGGCAGGCCGGTTGCGTCAGCCAAGACGGTATCAATACCGTGCAGAAGCGCGCCGCCGCCGGTCAGCATAATGCCGCGGTCGGCAATGTCGCCGGCTAGTTCTGGCGGAGCCTGTTCCAAAGCCAGACGGACGGCACGGATGATTTGATTTACCGTTTCACTCAATGCTTCACGAATTTCATTTGAAGTAACCGCCAAGGATTTAGGCGTACCTTCGGCCAGATCGCGGCCTTTAATACGCATGGCTGTTTCGGTTTCAAAGCCCGATGCAGAGCCGATTTGTTTCTTCAATTCTTCTGCCGTCGCTTCGCCGATCAAGACGCCGCGATGTCGGCGCAGGTAATGGATGATGCTTTTATCGAATTCGTCGCCGGCTGCGCGGACAGAAGCAGAATAGGCCATACCGCCCAGTGAAAGAATACCGATTTCAGTCGTACCGCCGCCAATATCGACAATCATCGAACCTGCCGCATCTTCAATCGGCAAGCCTGCGCCCAAAGCGGCTGCCATCGGTTCTTCAATCAAATGCACGCTTGCCGCGCCGGCAGCAAACGCTGAATCCAAAATTGCTTTACGTTCCACTTGGGTAGAGCCGCCCGGAACACAGATAACCACACGGGGCGGAACCAAAGACCGTCCTTCGGTGGCTTTTTTAATCAACATACCCAGCATACGCTCGGTAATCACAAAATCAGCAATCACGCCGTCCCTCATCGGGCGGACGATTTCAATATTGCGCGGCGCACGGCCCTGCATTTTTTTTGCTTCCGTGCCCACGGCCATAATTTTACTTTTATTGCCTGCGCCGGATTGAATCGCAACCATAGACGGCTCATCCAAAACAATCCCTTTGCC
>NZ_JBQCTZ010000097.1:0-13185 GCF_051963715.1 Neisseria sp. P0001.S005
TCCGGTAGCGGGTTGCCGTCTTTATCGATTGCATCGCGCATGGAGCGGAATTTAATCATTTTAAACGGCTTGCCATCCTTGCCCGGTCGCTCTTGGATGAAGAACACAGGCGAGCCTAAGTTTTTGCGGATGAGGTACACCAAAATCAAAAACACAGGCGACAGGATAATCAGCCCTGACGCGGAGGCAACAATGTCAAACAGGCGTTTGAAAAATTTATTCATGAGTTAATCTTTCAATCAGGTTGACGATTTTTTGATAGGCAACGTCGCGCTTGAAGCGGCGGACGATTTCTTCGGACTGAACAGGATCGTTTTTGCGCTTCAAAATATCTTTGGCGGCTTGAACGAAACCGTCCACATCGCCGGAACGGTAGTCCGCATGCGGCAGCAGGGTGAGGACTTCGGCAACTTCGTCGTTGACCTGGCTGTTCAGAATCGGTTTTTGCAAAGCCATATAGTCGGACAGTTTGTTGGTAATCGACTGCATGGCGTAAGAGTGGATGGCGTTGACGGAGATGTCGCAGCCCTTGGCGACCGACATCATTTCGGCGTAAGGAATGTAGCCGTAAAACTTGATGCCGTCGCAGGCATATTGTTTGAGCCTGTCTAAATCGGGGCCGCCGCCCATGATGTGCAACTCGACGTTTTCGCCGGCATCCAACAGCTTGCGAACGCCTTTGCACACGGTTTCCACGTCATAGCTGTAACTGAGCGTGCCCAAGTAGAAAAAGCGGGTTTTGTCGTCGCCGAAGTCTTTGGCAGGTGCGGCATCGAGTTTCGGAAAATCCGCGCCGATATAGACGACTTCGCCGGGTACGTTCGGATTGGCTTCTTTGGCGCGGTCGAGATAAGTCTGCGATACGGCAACCAGCGCGTCGGCGTAGCGGTAGGCTTGGTTGGCGCGTGAAGCAAAGGGTAGCAGGTTGTGCGGTACTTTTTTCAAAAACGGTACGACCGAGGAGAAGGACTCCGGCCATACGTCCTGCACATCGACAATCAGCTTGTAGCCCAAACGCGTTTTGTGTTTGCCCAAGAGCAGGTTGGTGGCAATCAGCGGATAGGCGGAAAAGACGACGTCTTGTTCGCCCGGACGGCAGTTTTCCAACCATTTTTCAAAATGTTTGACGAAGCGGTGATGGCTGGTCACGCGCCCTAAAGACACGTTTTTGCTGTATCCGCTTTCTTCCAGCAACATCACTTTCAGACGGCCTTGTGAGGCGGCTTCGGCATCTTCGGGCCGTCTGAAAGATTTGTCGTAGTGTTTGAAGTTGCTGGTAATCAGCAATACGTCATGCGACTGCGACAACAGCTCGGCAAGATACCAGAAGCGGTTGAAATGCGGCTCGGACGGCAGCGAGCAATAAGGGGCGACGATGGTAATGTTCATGTTTCAGACGGCCTTACATTTCGTACGCAGCCATGGTGGTGCGGTAGATTTCGTCGTCGGAGCATAGGGTTTCGACATGTTTGTGCAGGGCTTTGCCCATTTGACTGCGCAACTCTGGGTGCTTGATGAGTGTATCGACGGCTTCGATAAACGCTTCGTCATCACCGAAAGGAATGCAGTAGCCGGTTTGGCCGGTAATGACCATTTCGGAAATACCCGCCATGTTGTAGGTCACGACAGGCGTGTCGTAAAGGCCGGCTTCCAAAATATTGTTGCCGACACCTGCGCCGTGGTCGCCCACGCAATGCGGCGTGTTCACCAAAATATCGACTTCTTTGAAGTAGCCGGTCAAGTCGCGGACACCGCCGAGGAAGGTGACTTTGTCTTCAATGCCCAAACGTTTGGCTTGGGCTTTGAGGTTGTCCATTTCTTCGCCGATACCTGCAACGTTGAGGCGTACAGGCATGCCGCGGTCAACCATTTTCTTCAAAATATCCAACATCAGATGCACGGCGCGGACGGTGTCCAAACGGGAAAGCGTGCCCAGTTGGACATAGTCTTTGACCGTTTTTTCAGGAACGAAATCTGCTTTGTGCAGAGCGTTGTAAGTGTAGGTGATGCGGTTGGCAGGGAAACCGTAACGGATGAGTTTTTCGCGTTCGTGTTTGCAGTTGCCGATGATGTATACGCCCAGCTTGTCGAAAAGCTTGGCAATTTTCGGATAAGTTTCCGGATCAAGGCCGCGTGCGTGGTAGAACACTTTGGTTTTCGGCGAGGCAAACTTGGCCGCAATGGCGCAGGCCGGAACGATACGCGCCATTTGGCAGTGAATCACATCAGGTTTCTCTTTTTTCAGCAGTTTCATGTAGGCAAACATGCCTTTGATGTAACCCAAAAGCCCGCCTTGGTAAAAATCGATCGGCTGCCAACGGATGCCCAATGCTTGCGCTTCCTGAATCAAAGGGCCGTCTGAAGAGGCCAATACGATATCGTGTCCGCGTTGTTTGAGCAGGCGGCCAAGGCGGAAGGTGGCGTTTTCAGTGCCACCGAGGCCGGACATGGAGGTAGTCAGGATGATTTTCATGATGGTTTCTTCGTATCGTATAGTGTTTCGTTGTATGCGTAAGCGGCCATATCTTTCAGCTTGGGCGCAACAAATACGCTGTAAATAAAAATCAGCAGGCAGGGCAGCCAAATAAACGGCATACGCAAAATGGTGGACGGAATAAAACCGGCCAACAGGAAAATGCCCAAGGCAACCCAAGCCAAAACGCGTGATTTGCCGGTTACTGCGCGGTTTGAGGCGATGTAGAGGAAATAACACGCCACAAAGGCAATAAAGCCGAGTAAGGAAATCATGCCGAAACCCAGATATAGCTCGATGATGAAGCTGTGCGGGTTTTCAAAGCCCAAGCTGCCGCTCAAATGTCCGCCGAAATATTCGCGGAAGTTTTTAGGACCATAGCCGGTTAGCAGCAGGGGCGGATTGTTCCAGAAGTAGTTGTAAATCTCCTGACGGTAGGACACGGAGTTGTCGCTGCCCAAGTCGTACAGGAAGAGGTACACGCGGCTGGAAAAGCGTTCCAAAAACTGGTTACCGTTGAGCGACAGCAAAAATTCTGCAATCGCACGTGACGGAATCATCGACAACACCAACGCCAGCAAACCAGCGACGCCGACCGTAATAAAACCGTTTTTGCGATAGGCTGTATAAACCAACAAAATCAACAGGTAGCAGCCGATGGCGGTACGCGATACGCTGGCGAAAATGGCCATGCCCAACAGTAGGAACAAGCCCCAGCCCAGCAGTTTTTCTTTGTGTTTACGTCCTTGGAGTTGGAAGAAAAACAAAATGGCAGGCGCAAGGCAGACTGCAGTGGCGGCGAGGTTGTTCGGGTTAAAGAACAAGCCTTTGAGCGAGCCTTCATCAATAGCCAACTCATCGCTGGCACTCACAAACTGAATACCGGTGGCCAGCTCTGCAAACGGCGGTACGGCGATAAACAGCGTAAATACGATGAGGAACTTCTGAATTGTCCCCAAAGGGTCGTCGGCGCGCTTCAATACTTGGTAAAACAAGTAGAAGAAAGCCGGAACCGCCATAAAAAACAAAATATCCATGTACTGCGTCGGCGTCAGCGATGTAATGCACATGTGGATGGCAGGCCAGATGCACATGGCGGTCAGGGCGCAGAGCATGGCAAAAATCTTGCGCGGAATATGCTTGCTTTCCAGAAAAAATACGACAAAACCAAGCAGTACAAATATCAGGGTCAGCGGGTTATCGATACGCGGTACGCCGACCTTAAAGGACAGCGCAGGCCCCAGCATATAGGCTGAGAGCATGATGTATAGGATGTAAGTGTATAAGTTCAGACGTTTTATTTTCATAGTCGTTCTGTTGTTATCGTAGAGACGTGAATCTCAGGTTGGCTATTTTGCCGAACGGTTTAATTTGGCTTTGATTTTTTCGGTCGCGGCAAATAGTGCGTGTTTGTATTTTAGGAACAGGAAACCCAGTCCGACTGCCCATGCCAGCGCAAACCAAATATAGTTGTCGCGTGTACCCAGCCAAGTGTAGGCAAGGCAGATTATCAGGCAGAGCGTTGAGTTGGTATAAATCTTCAGGCGCGGCAAAGGCTGCCACAGGCGTGAAGAGAATTCGGTTTTCAAGATGAAAAACAGCCAAAAAGCCGTTGCGCTGGCCATAGCTGCACCTTTTGCACCGAATTTCGGTACCAGCAGATAGAGCAGGGCGGTATTGGCGATAAAGGCAACGATGTTGATGACGGTAATCAGCCAAGTCGAGCGGACGACGTTCAACCCGATGCCGCTGACTTCGGTCAGCGTGTAAAACAGGGGGAAGAGCATACACGAGAGCAGGATAAATTGAACCTGTGTGTATTTTTCCGGCAGTATCCAAGTCGCCATCGGCGAGAAAATCCCGATGAGGCAAATCATTGCGCTGATGAGGACGGTCATGGAAAGCGTGATGTCGCCGATTTTGTCCAGATTGGTGTTTTCTTCTACCCATTTGAACACCAAAGGCGCCCAAATGGTGGAAAACACGCTTTGGAAAATCAGGGCGACGGCGCCAAAGCTGACCGCCATCGAATAAATGCCCAATTCGTCCAAACCCGAGATGTTTTTGAGGACGAAGCGGTCAATCGAAGTCAGGCCCCAATAGGCCAAGTTGCCGAATGCCAGCGGCAGGCCGTAGCGCAGGCCGTCCCGATGTAGCTCGTACGACCATTTCGCATGGGAAACGGCTTGCAGGTCTCGGCGCAGTTGATAGATCAACAGTACAACAGTCAGCACTTGGGCGGCAGTGTAGGCAAAAACCAGCGAAGTGGTATTGGCAGGCAAGCCGGAAGCAATCACGGCAAAAACCAACACCAAAATCAAGAATTTCGGCGCAAGCTGGCTGACGGAAAAAGCCAATGCCTGCTCTTTCATCCGCAAAATCAGGGCTAAAAAACGGGTAATCAGCGTAGTGGCCAAGAAAATCAGAAAGAGAATCCCCAAATTTGCACTGGGGATGTCAAAAATGATTTCAGACGGCCATGATGCGTTTATCAGTAACACTAAAACCACAACCGCCACCGTCAGAATCAATGGCGATAAAAAAACGGATTTGAACAGCGCGGCCTTGTCTTTAACGGCGTAATAGTCGCGAATATAGGATTGGTCCAGTCCCAAGCCCAAGAGCAGAATGCTCAGTCCGGCAATGGTCTGCAAGAGTACGATACGGCCGATGTCTTCCGCAGGGAAGTACCATGAGATGAGTGGCAGGGAAAGCAGGCCGAAAGCAGCGCTTCCTACCGGGCCCAATGCGTAGCCGAGGATTTTTTTCGCGTTCATATTATTTGTTTTCAGACGGCCAGAAGTTCGAGCTGAGCGTTTTTCGTAGGGTATGTGTTGTTACCGTTGCCGGTTTGCCAAGGCCGTCTGAAAAACAAATGGCCTTGGGAAACCGGCCGCCGTCCCGGTCGGGGAAACCGGAGGCAGCCGGATGCGTCTGAAGCAAGATTATGCTTTGATGACTTTAGGATTTTTCACTGGGAATTTGCCGCGTGTATCGACAATCAGCTTGGCATTTTCGGTGATCATGTCATAGTCGAATTTGTCGTGATCGGTGGTCAGAACCACGCAGTCGTATTGGGCGACAGTTTCAGGGGTCAGCGCTTCGCTCTTCAGGTCGAAGTAGTGGTGGCCGGGGATGTGTGGGAACTCTGGAACGTGTGGGTCGGAGTAGGAAACCACTGCGCCCAGTTTGTGCAGACGGTCCATTACTTCCACAGACGGGCTTTCACGCATATCGTCTACGTTTTTCTTGTAGGCGATACCCAATACCAAGATTTTGCTGTCTTTGATAGAACGGTTGTGGTCGTTCAAAGCCAGGCCGACTTTTTCGATAACGTAGTCAGGCATGTGGGAGTTAACTTCGCCTGCCAGCTCGATGAAACGGGTGTTTACACCGTATTCGCGTGCTTTCCAAGTCAGGTAGAACGGGTCGATAGGGATACAGTGGCCGCCCAAGCCTGGACCTGGGTAATAGGCGACGAAGCCGAATGGTTTGGTCGCAGCGGCATTGATGACTTCGTGAATGTCGATGCCCATTTTGTCGGCAACAATTTTCATCTCATTCACCAAACCGATGTTTACGGCGCGGTGGATGTTTTCCAGAAGTTTGGTCAGCTCGGCCGCTTTGGTGGAGCTTACTGGAACAACTTTATCGATGGCAGGTTGGTACAGCGCAAGGCCGACTTCCAGACACGCAGGGGTATGGCCGCCGATGACTTTGGGAATGGTACGGGTTTCAAAGTTAGGGTTGCCCGGGTCTTCGCGCTCAGGAGAGTAAACCAAGAACACGTCTTGACCGACTTTCAAGCCGCCTTCTTCCATGCGCGGCAGCAATTCTTCTTCGGTAGTGCCGGGGTAGGTAGTAGATTCCAAAGACAGCACTTGACCGGCGCGCAGGTAAGGTTTTACCGCATCGGTAGTGTCAATCACAAAGCTCATGTCCGGCTCACGGTATTTGTTCAGCGGAGTCGGTACGCACAAAATGACGGCTTCTACTTCGCCAATGCGGGAGAAGTCGGTCGTTGCTTCAAACAAGCTGTTGGAAGCAGCGGCAATTTTGTCGGAAGGGATATGCTCAATGTAGCTTTCGCCTTTGTTGAGCTTGTCGACTTTGTTGGTGTCAATGTCGAACCCCAAAACTTGGTAACCGATATCCACATAGCGCAACATCAGTGGTAAACCGACGTAGCCTAAGCCAACGATGCCGATTTTTGCGGTCTTATCGGCAAATTTTTGTATCGTAACGTTTTTCATGATGTCTTTCGTTTAATGAATGAGTAAATCGGGAGTGTTTTCCCGATGCCTGAGTTGTTTGCTGCAACCGCATAGCCATAGCCGGCTGCCGTATCGTGTGAAGCCTTAAAACCATACTTATAATTACATTAGACGGAATCATAAGCACTTATCTGATTCGTCTCAATCAAAAAAGTTTAACGGTCGTTCAGACGGCCTGTAAGGTATGAAAAAGGTATTTTTGAATATTGGACTTTTAGAAATTACACTCAACTAAATGTTTTAATTTTAAATATTGTTTTGTCAAATGCATGGTTCATGAAATTAAACTACCGTTTATTCCGTTTGAAACCCTTCTAGAATAAAAACTTTTAATAAATTTTCATGGCTTAACTCATCTTAATAATTCATTCTTTCGTGATGAAAAAAAGGAAAATTTGTAGACAATCAGCTTGAGGATAGTTAACACAAGTCAAAGTTTTAAATTGGAATACGTTATAGTCATTGTAATATATTGACGAAAAAAGCACATTTATTGCTACATAAATGATAGATGTATTCTATTGAAATGGTTTAATTATTAAGTTGGGGCAATTAGGTGGATTTTTTCCGGAGAACCCATTTAATGTCCTGCCCGATGATTTCTACTGATTGACTTTGCCAAGGGCCGTCTGAAAGTAGGACGGCCGGATTTTCAGGAAGTGAGAAAAGAGGTTTGCCTACGCCTAATAGTTTTGGCGCTTGGTAGAGGACGATTTCATCCACCAAGTCATCCTTCAGGAAGGCTGAAGCAAGTGTTGAGCCGGCTTCTACCAGAACTTCGCCAAAGCCAAGTTCTGCCAGTTGCGGCATGAGGGAAAGAAGATTGATGCGGCCGTTGATGTGTTCAGACGGCCTGATGATGCGGATATGTTCAAATGCGCTTAGAGCCTGCAAACGTTGTTCGTCTGAGGAAAGGGTAACGATAACGGTCGGGCTTTCGGTATCGGTCACGAGGTGGCAGTCCAAAGGGATTTGCAGCCGGCTGTCCAAGACGATACGCGCAGGTTGGCGCAGGGTAGGGAAGCTGCGGATGTTGAGTTTCGGGTTGTCGGCAAGCACGGTACCAATACCGGTCAAAACGGCGCAACTTTCGGCACGGAGAATTTGTACGTCTTCGCGCGCTGCTTTGCCGGTAATCCAAAAGCTGCGGCCGTCTGAAAGGGCGGTTTTGCCGTCCAAACTGGCGGCGCATTTGAGGCGGATAAACGGTCTGCCACGTTCGATACGCGACAGGAAACCGCGGTTGAGCTCGCGCGCCTGCGCTTCCAACAAACCGCTTTCTGTACGGATTCCGGCGGCTTCCAGCATGGATAAGCCTTTGCCTGCGACCAATGGGTTAGGGTCGGTCATGGCGGCGACCACGCGCGTTACGCCGGAATGAACCAGCGCTTCGGCACATGGCGGTGTGCGGCCGTAATGGCTGCAAGGTTCCAGCGTGACATAGGCTGTTGCGCCTTTTGCCGCCGCTCCGGCCTGCCTCAAGGCGTGAACTTCAGCGTGCGGCTCGCCTGCTTTGACGTGGAAACCTTGTCCGACGATTTGTGCACCGTGTGCAATTACGCAACCGACGCGGGGATTGGGGGAAGTAGAAAACCGCCCAAGCTTGGCCAGCTCGAGGGCGGTTTGCATCATTTGGGTATCAAGTGCGGAAAACATGGTTTCAGACGGCCTTATTTGGCTTTACATTCGGCGATGACTTGGGTGAATTCGGAAACGTCTTTAAAGCTTTTATAGACGGACGCGAAGCGGACATAAGCAACTTGGTCGATTTTTGCCAGTTCCTCCATCGCCATTTCGCCGACGATGTGCGAAGCGACTTCTTTTTTGCCCAAACGGTAGAGGCGTTGCTCGATAAGGGCAACGGTTTCATCGATTTGTTCTTGTGTGACTGGGCGTTTGTGCAGCGCGCGCTCAAGGCTGGTCTGCAGTTTGTGCGCATTGAAGGGAACCCGTGTGCCGTTGGATTTGATGACTTGCGGCATCCGCATTTCAACGGTTTCAAAAGTGCTGAAGCGTTGTCCGCATTCCAAGCATTTGCGACGGCGGCGGATGCTGTTGGTGTCTTCCAGCCATCGCGAGTCGGTTACTTGGGTGTTGGGGTGTTGGCAAAACGGGCACTTCATCGGGTTTCCTTGTCATACGCTCGGCAAGGTCGCTAAGCAATTGAATTTATTGTTTGTGACCTATTATTGTAGCGGATTGCGCTATTTTCGTATAGTAAACGCTTTGACTATGGATTAAGTATAAAAAGGCCGTCTGAAAGGGCAACTTGAGAGAAGTTGAGCCTTTCAGACGGCCTTGAGTTTTTCAGTCAATCAACCGTTAAACCGATACGCCGACAGCACGGGCGATTTCCAAACCTTCTTCCGCACTCATATAAACCGGATTCTCGGGACGGTCGCTGCGGACGATATCGCCGTCTTGAAACATCACCAATTCATTGACTGCCAATTGCGACCAAGTTTCATCACGCGTCAGGGGCAGGGTGGCGATGACGGAAACTTTATCGTTCGGTGTGGTCACTTCTGAAAAATCGACCATCACATCATCGTCCAGCAGGCGTGCTTTGCCAAACGGGGCTTTGCGCACGATGTAGTACAGCAAGGTGCTGGCGTGGGCAAACAGGCAGTCGCCGTTGGACATCACGAAATTAAACAAGCCATAGCGGCGGATTTCATGGGTCAGGCCAGCGATGGCATCAAACAAAACTTCAGGTTCGGGTTTGGTGGCAAAGCGGCTGCGCAGGCGGTTGAGAATAAAGCAGAACGCGCGTTCGGAATCGGTCGTGCCGACGGCATGGTAGTACTCGCCCTGCTCGGGGTAAAAATCAATCAAATGGCCGTTGTGGGCAAACAGCCAATATTCGCCCCACATCTCGCGCATGAAGGGATGAGTGTTCGCCAAGGAGGTCTGGCCTTGTGAGGCCTTGCGGATATGGGCGATAACGTTTTCAGATTTGATTTGGTAGGCGCGCACCAAGTCAGCAACGGGCGAGTTGGCGCTGGGTTTGTCGTCGTGAAACAAGCGCACGCCTTTGCCTTCGAAAAAGCCGATACCGAAGCCGTCGGCGTGATGGTCGGTAATGCCGCCGCGACGGCGGAAGCCTTCAAAAGAAAACATGATGTCTGTGGGCGTGTTGCAATTCATGCCGAGCAGTTGGCACATGGTGTTAACCTTTATTTTTGGGGTATTTATAGGGTTATTATGGTGTATCGGGCAGGTAGTTTCAATATGTAGAGTGTGATATGTTTATAACTGTCTCATACTTGGCGGGCCGTCTGAAAAATTGCTGTCAAAAATTCAGACAGCCTTAAAGTGTTCCCAGACAGGGCGGCATTGTTCGGGTAAGTCGGGGCAGGTGCCGAGTATGCCGCCGCTGAAGTCATTGGGGCGGTGGAAGTCGCTGCCTGCGCTGGCAAGAAAGTCGAAGCGGTCGGCAAGCAGGGCATAGTTGAGGCGGTCGTTTTTGCAGCAGTTGCCGCTATGTACTTCAATCCCTGCGCCGCCGAGATTTTTAAATTCTTGAAACAGGTTTCGTTTGGCGGTAGCGGATAATTCATAGCGCATCGGGTGGGCAATAATGGCCATGCCGCCTGCGTCTGTAATCGCGGCTACGCAGTCTTCCAGTGTGCCCCATTCATGTCTGACGGAACAGGATTTGCCGTCGCCTAAATATTTGGTAAATGCCTGCTGTTTGTTTTTAACATGACCTTCTCGGATGAGGAATTCGGCAATATGGGTGCGGCTGGCCATTTCTTTGTTGGCGGCCAATGCCAGCGCGCCTTCATACGCGCCTGTTATGCCTTTTTTCTCCAGTTTGGCCGCGATGGCTTCTAATCGTTTCAGACGGCCTTTGCGGACTTTGGCAAGCAGGTTTTGCAGGGCTTCGTTGTATTCATCAAAGTCCAAGCCGACAATGTGGATGGTACGGCCGCGCCAAGTGACGGATATTTCTACGCCGTTGATGAAGGGGAGGCCGAGGGTATCGGCTTCGGTGCGAGCTTCGGCCAGTCCGCCGGTGTGGTCGTGGTCGGTAAGGGCGAGCAGGGTACAACCGTTTTGATGAGCGAGTCGGACAACTTCTGTTGGGGACAGCATGCCGTCTGAAACGGTTGAATGGCAGTGTAAATCAATCATGGTTTTACTTTGAATTTTCTCAAAAAAGGCCGTCTGAACGTTTCAGACGGCCTTGATTTGTTAGAACAGAGAGTCCAGTTGTTGTCTGTTGTTGCCGGTATTGCTTGGCAGAACTGGGGTTTCGTCTGATTCTTCACGGGCTGGCGCATTGCCGCTCTCGGTGCGACGGCGGTTTTCATTCGGAACCGCGCGACGGGCAGGTTGAGCGGGGCGCGGTGCAACGCCGCTGTTGTCCAAGGCTAGGTCGGAGCTGGTGGTCATGCGTTCGCGCATATACACTTCGCCACCGTTTGCAACCACGCCTTCAGGCGCTTTCATCGGTTTGACGCTGGTGCCTTTCAGGGCAAAGCGCATGTATTCTACCCAAACCGGTACGGCGATTGTACCGCCGTAGCCTGCACGGCCCATGCTGCGCGGTTTGTCAAAGCCGATATAGACGGCAGTCACAACGCTAGGGTTGAAGCCAACAAACCATGCGTCTTTGTTGTCGTTGGTGGTACCGGTTTTACCGGCGATGTCGGAGCGGCCGAGCGCGGCTGCACCGCGTGCGGTACCGACACGGACAACGTCTTGCATGATTTTGTACATGATGTAGGCGTTGCGCGGGTCAATGGCCTGAGGCGCGTTTTCACCGGCTACCAAAGGTTGCATTTGCGCTCTCAGACGGCCTTGGCTGTCGTAGATTTTGTCGATGACGTGGGCAGATACTTTGTAACCGCCGTTGGCAAAGACGCTGTAACCTTCTGCAATACGCAATGGCGTGGTTTCGCCTGTACCCAAAGCCATAGACAGGCTGGCAGGGATTTCAGACGGCTTGAAGCCAAAGCGTTGGATGTATTGTTGCGCGTAGCCGATGCCGATAGACATCAGGATGCGGATGGACACCATGTTTTTCGAAGCGGTCAAAGCCTGGCGCAGCGTGATGTAACCGGAATAGCGGCCGTCTGAATTTTTCGGGTTCCACGCTTTGCCGTTTGCACCTTTGCCCGGCAGGGAAATCGGCGCATCGTTAATCATGGTGGAAGCAGTCATGCCTTTTGCCAAAGCGGCGGAATAAACGAACGGTTTAAACGTCGAGCCGGGTTGGCGCATGGCTTGAGTTGCGCGGTTGAAGGTTTTGCTGTGGTAGTCGTAGCCGCCGACCAATGCGCGGACTGCACCAGTTTTCGCATCTAAAGACACCAATGCGCCTTGCAGCAAAGGCTCTTGAACGACGGTAAAGGTATCGCCGCTGCCTTTAACGCGGATGACGGAGCCGCGGCGGATGCGGTCTTCGCCCATTTTTTCGTTGTTGACGGCACGGGCGGCAAAGCCTAAAGCGTGGCTGTTCAGCGTGACTTTACGGCCGCTTGGCAACTGAATCTGTACACCTTTGCGAGAGGCTTCCAATACAACTGCCGGAATCATTTTATCGACGGTGTAAAGTGTAGAAAGGTATTGGCTGACGGTTTCTTCTACGTTGTCGCTTTTGCTCAGGTCGATGTAGTTTTCTGCACCGCGGTAGCTGCTGCCGCGGTCGAAATTGCGCAGGACTTTACGCAGGGCTTCGGTGGCCACGCGCTGGTGTGCGGTGTCGACGGTGGTGTATACCTTGAAGCCTTGCGTGTAGGCATCTTCGCCGTATTTCTCAAACAGCTCTTGACGCACCATTTCGGCAACGTACAGGGCGCTTTGATCGATGTTTTGTACAAAACGCTCGTAATGCAACTCTTCTTTCAAAGCCTGATCGCGTTGCTGCAGGGTAATCATGCCTTCTTCCAGCATATTGTTCAGAATATAAGCCTGACGCAGTTTGGCACGCTCAGGGTTCACAATCGGATTGTAGGCGGAAGGGGCTTTGGGCAAGCCGGCCAGCATGGCGGCTTCGGCCAATGTTAATTCATTAACATTTTTATTGAAATAAATTTGGGCGGCGGAGGCGAAACCATAAGCACGTTGACCCAAATAGATTTGGTTGAAGTACAGCTCCAAAATCTTGTCTTTGCTTAAAGACTGCTCGATTTTGTAGGCCAACAGGGCTTCGTTGAATTTACGGGTGAACGAACGCTCGCTGCTCAGGTAGAAGTTTTTGGCAACCTGTTGCGTAATCGTACTGGCGCCGGATTGAACGCCGCCGGCCATGACATTGCCGATCGCGGCACGCGCCACACCCCAAACGTCCACGCCCCAGTGGTCGTAGAAGCGTTTGTCTTCGGCGGCAATCACGGCGTCTTTCAAAATTTTCGGGAAGTCGCCGATTTTGGTAAATTCACGCCGTTGTTCGCCGTAAACGCCAATGACTTGGCCGTCTGAAGAATAAAT
>NZ_JBQCTZ010000098.1:0-12991 GCF_051963715.1 Neisseria sp. P0001.S005
CCAGTAGCACCAGTAGCACCAGTAGCACCAGTAGCACCAGTAGCACCAGTAGCACCAGTAGCACCAGTAGCACCAGTAGCACCAGTAGCACCAGTAGCACCAGTAGCACCAGTTGCGCCGGTTACGCCGGTGTCACCTTTTTCGCCTTTTTCGCCTTTTTCGCCGGTTGCGCCGGTTGCGCCAGTAGCGCCAGTAGCGCCGGTGTCACCTTTAGCACCAGTAGCACCAGTTGCGCCAGTAGCACCAGTAGCACCAGTTGCGCCGGTTACGCCGGTGTCACCTTTTTCGCCTTTTTCGCCGGTTTCGCCAGTAGCGCCGGTATCACCTTTTTCGCCTTTTTCGCCGGTTGCGCCAGTAGCGCCGGTATCACCTTTTTCGCCTTTTTCGCCTTTTTCGCCGGTTGCGCCAGTAGCGCCGGTGTCACCTTTAGCACCAGTTGCACCAGTAGCACCAGTTGCACCAGTTGCGCCGGTATCACCTTTAGCACCAGTTGCACCGGTAGCACCGGTAGCACCAGTTGCGCCGGTAGCACCAGTTGCACCGGTAGCACCGGTAGCACCGGTATCGCCTTTAGCACCAGTAGCACCGGTATCGCCTTTAGCACCAGTTGCACCGGTAGCACCAGTAGCACCGGTAGCACCGGTATCGCCTTTAGCACCAGTTGCACCGGTAGCACCGGTAGCACCAGTTGCGCCGGTAGCACCAGTTGCACCGGTAGCACCGGTAGCACCGGTAGCACCAGTAGCACCGGTATCGCCTTTAGCACCGGTAGCACCGGTATCGCCTTTAGCACCAGTTGCACCGGTAGCACCAGTAGCACCGGTAGCACCAGTAGCACCGGTATCGCCTTTAGCACCAGTTGCACCGGTAGCACCGGTAGCACCAGTAGCACCAGTTGCGCCGGTATCACCTTTAGCACCAGTTGCACCGGTAGCACCGGTATCGCCTTTAGCACCAGTTGCACCAGTTGCACCAGTTGCGCCGGTTGCACCGGTTGCACCAGTTGCGCCGGTTGCACCAGTTGCGCCGGTATCACCAGTTGCACCAGTTGCACCACCACCGATTACGCTCAGGGTGTATTCGTTAGTGCCGTTTGAGGTCATTGTCAAACCGTGACCAGCGATCAGTTTCAGAGGATTGTTTGTTGAATTTGGATTGTATTTGAATGTACCTTCAGCAGGTGAGCTACCGCTGCCATTGTGGCCTGAGAATACAAACGGATTCAGGTTTTCGATGCGGTTTGCTACGGCAAACAATTGAGAGCCGTTGATTGCATCGGTAGAAGTTGCATTGATACGACCTGCGGCAACGTTTTGGATTTGACGTTCGTTACCTGCAGAACCTACAGACAATACTGCGCCGTTGCCCAAGCCGCTGGTTGCGCCTGCGAAGCCGCTGTAAGTGTAGCTGCCAACAGTAGCAGTGTTAGTAGGTACGAATGCGCTGGTTGTAGAACCGTTACCCAGGGCTACGCTGTTTTCGATAGTAGATTTAGCTTCTGTACCCAAAGCCAGAGTGTTTTGGGCTGTTGCTTGAGCACCGTTACCCAGAGCAGTTGCAAACTTGCCGTTAGCTTGAGAGAGGCGACCCAATGCGATGGCTTGTTCTGAAGTAGCTTGGCTTTGTACGCCCAAAGCCACTGCGTATTTACCAGTTGCTTGAGCAGCAGGACCGAATGCAGAAGCAGAAATACCGTCGGCTACAGAACCGCGACCGATTGCTACGTCAGAACCTTGTTTGGCTTGAGCGTCGCCACCCAATGCTACCGCGCCGTTTGCCAGGGCTTGAGAACGTTGACCGATGGCAGTTGCTACGATACCGGTTGCTTGAGAGTCGGTACCAATCGCCATTGCAGAACCGGCATTATTTACTACGCCGTCGCCATCAGAACCAGTAGAAGTACCATTAGCTTTAGCGTTATAACCTACTGCAATGTCAGCAGTTTGAGAAGCACTTGATTTAAAACCTACTGCAATAGAGTTATTACCAACTGCTTGAGCAGCTTCAGCCGCAGTCATAGAACCACCGACCGCAACAGAGCTTACACCAGCAGCATTAGCTGATGCACCACCGGCAAAAGAGGCTGTACCGGTTGCTTTTGAGGCCGCTCCAACCGCAACTGCATTTGTACCTGTTGCGGTAGCTTCGGTTGAAATAGCAACAGAATCTTGGCCGGTCGCGCTACTACCACCCAATACCACCACCCCTGCTTGAGCAGCACTAGAAGCCATTAAGGCACCTGCCACTGCAACTACAGCAGCTACGGCTTTACGCTTGTCGGAAGCGGATTTTTTGCCGTGTGCATGGCTGATTTCAGAAACCGCAGTCCATGTCTGGGTCGAGTGGTTCCAAATAACTTTAAAGACTTTATTCATATCGATTTTCCTGTAAGGGGTTTGATTTCTTTTGGGACGTGTTGCTCGACCATAAACTGCTTGTCCATATATATGCCGCACTTCAGAGTCTCCCCTTTATGCGGTTTTACGTCGTAATCTCTCGTATGCAATTCCCGTGCCCAAAGTCTCCATTCGGCCGAATAACAGCTAAAAGCCTGTTTTATGGGATTTTATGCTGATACATTTTGGGAAGCTTGTGAAGTTTGGGAAACGATGTGCCATTTTTTTGTCAGCTTGTTTCTTAACAAGTCACTTTTTGTTAGCTTCTTTCAATGCATTCGGAATCCTGACTCAAATTTTATATGCTTTTGGTTTCGTAAATTGACTCTTCCGATAAAGTGTTATTTTTTCGACTTCAACGGTCATGCCGGTTAGATTTACTTGTTGCTTTTTAAACGCTTTTATAACAATATGATTTCACTTAATTTTTTTAAACAGAAATGATTATTAAATATTATACGAATAGGATACTTTAGTGATAGATTTGGATGTCGGCTTTTATTTAGATAATTAATGAATTTTGTATTGAAAGTTGGTTTAAAACGTGTAAAAGCTTTGCATAGCCTGTTTTCAGACGGCCTTTAACGTTTTCTAACATATAAATGGTGAATAAATGATACGAATTTATGCGCTATTGAGCCGATAGATAAGATTAAAAAGGCAAGTGTAAAACTTGCCTTTACGTTTGGGATTTGTTTGTTCTCTATTGTAGAAAACTGTGTTGTTTTCAGGCGGCCTTACCAACGGAATGTTTGGGTCACGCCTGCGGAAGCGCCGTTGTTGCCGGCATAGCCGTAGCCACCGGTATGGCTGGAGGCGCAGGCTGTGAGTGTGGCGAGGGTAAGGATGAGGAGGATGTGTTTCATGTTTTTTCTCTGAGTGGGTTGGTTTTAGGCTTGTGTGGCGTTGTATTGCCTTATTTATCGGGCTGGCTGGGGCTTGGTTGCTTTGTCCTGATTTGCAGTTAGTCCGCTAAATTGTTTGATGATTGAAGAAGGCCGTCTGAAAACGGGTTTCATGATATTGAAACTTTGTTTTCAGACGGCCTTTATTTTATATCAGCTTATTAGTGGCGGAAATGGCGGATGCCGGTTACGACCATGGCGATGCCGTGTTCGTCCGCTGCGTCAAAGACTTCTTGGTCGCGCATGGAGCCTGCCGGATGGATGATGGCTTTGATGCCCTGCTCGGCAATGACATCTACGCCGTCACGGAATGGGAAGAAGGCATCGGAAGCGGCACATGCGCCGTTGAGGTCGAGATTGGCATCTTGCGCTTTGCGGGCGGCGATGCGGGTGCTGTCCACGCGGCTCATTTGACCTGCGCCGATGCCGTAGGTTTGGCCGCCTTTGCCGAAGACGATGGCGTTGGATTTGACGTATTTTGCGACGTTCCAAACAAACATCAGGTCGTTCCATTCCTGCTCGGTCGGTTGGCGTTTGGAGACGACTTTCAAATCGGCGCGGCTGATGCGGTGGATGTCGGGCGTTTGTACCAACAGTCCGCCGCCGACGCGTTTGAGTTCAAAGCGGTTGGCACCTGCTTCAAGCGGCACTTCCAATACGCGCACGTTTTTCTTGGCGGCGGCGATTTCGAGGGCTTCGGCGGTGAACTTCGGCGCCATGAGGACTTCCATAAATTGGTTGTCGGTAATTTGTTTGACGGTTTCGCCGTCCACTTCGCGGTTGAAGGCGATGATGCCGCCGAATGCGCTGGTGGTGTCGGTAGCGTAGGCGAGTTTGTAGGCATCCAAGGTATTGGAGGCGATGGCTACGCCGCACGGATTGGCGTGTTTTACGATCACGCAGGCCGGCGCGTCAAAGGATTTGACGGCTTCCCATGCGGCATCGGCATCGGCGATGTTGTTGTACGACAATTCTTTGCCTTGCAGCTGTTTGTAGGCGGAAAGGCTGCCTGCGGCGGGGTAAATATCGCGGTAGAACGCGGCACGTTGGTGCGGATTTTCGCCGTAGCGCATGTCTTGCACTTTAATCCAGCTTTGGTTGAACTGGCTGGGGAATTCGCCGATTTGGGGCTGACCGCTCAAGACGTCGTCTGAAAGCGAGGTTAAGTAGTTGGAAATCATGCCGTCGTATTGGGCGGTATGGCTGAATGCTTTGCGTGAGAGGTTGAAACGGGTTTTGTCGCTCAATGCGCCGTTGTTGGCTTCGAGTTCGGCGGCGATGGCAGGGAAATCGGCTGTGTCGGTAACGATGGCGACGTGTTTCCAGTTTTTCGCGGCAGAGCGCACCATGGTCGGGCCTCCGATGTCGATGTTTTCAATCGCGTCTTCCAGTGTGCAGTTTGGTTTGGCGATGGTAGCGGCGAAGGGGTAGAGGTTGACGCACACGAGGTCGATGTTGCCGATGCTGTGTTCTTCCATCTTGGCGACGTGTTCGTCCAAATCGCGACGGCCGAGGATGCCGCCGTGGATTTTCGGATGCAGGGTTTTCACGCGGCCGTCGAGCATTTCGGGGAAGCCGGTATAGTCGGCAACTTCGATAACGGGAACGCCTGCATCAGCCAAGAGTTTTGCTGTACCGCCGGTAGAGAGGATTTCAACACCGAGCTTGGTCAGGGTTTGGGCAAATTCGACTGCACCTGTCTTGTCGGATAGGCTGATCAGGGCGCGTTTGATGGAAGACATTTGGATTTCCTTTGTTGAAGGTTTAATCAGTATGGGATGAATTTTCAGGGCGGTATTATCCCCCAGTTTCGCATTTTTGGCAGTAGGTTTTTGCAAATATTGTTAACAATTTTATTGTAAAAGGCCGTCTGAAACTTGGTTTCAGACGGCCTTTTGCTTTTGTCTATTTAAATCCCATTTTCTTTGCTACCCATACTGCGCCTGCCATGCCTGTGCATAATGGCATGAGTAAGACAACGGGGGCGTAGGTGAGCTCCAAAATAAAGGCTATGGCTGTCAGGGGCATTTTGAGGGAAACACCGAGGAAAACGGCGGCACCGACAACGGCCGCGCTTTCAGAGGACATTTCAGGGAAAAAACTATTCCACGCGGCTGCAGCGGCAAAGGCAATGGTACTGCCGAGCATCATGGACGGGGTAATCAGACCGCCGTATGCGCCTGCCGCCAGCGCCATTAAGACGACCAGCCATTTGACGGCGGTCAGTTCAAGGCTGTGTTGCCAGTCGGTCAATCCGCCAAAGGTCAGTTGGTTGCCTGCTTTGCCGTTGCCCAAAATTTCGGGAAACAAAACGGACATTACGCCGATGAGTGCAAACATGCAGACGGCCAAGGGAATGATTTTGATGTTGTCGCGCTTGATGAAGGGGAACTTTTGGGCGGTACGCTGGAAAAAGACGGCGGTTGCGCCCAGTATCGGGCCGATGATGGCGGAAAACCAAAGTAATGAGGTGTTGATGGAAAGGTTGGCCGGATGATATTGCTGCACGTCGCCCAAGCCGATGCGCGCGACGGCGGTAGCGATGACTGAAGTCAGCAATGCGGCGGCGACGGCTTGCTGCGTCCACAAGCCCAGCATGGCTTCGAGGATGAAAAGTGTGGAGGCGAGCGGCACGTTATACACGGCCGCCAAACCTGCACCCGAGGCGCAGGCAATGACCAGCCCTGCGTCGTCTTCGCTCAACCCGAAACGGTTGACGCCGACTGAGGCGAAAGCGGCGGTCATTTCACGCGGCGCAACTTCGCGACCGAGCGGCGAGCCAAGCCCGACGGTAATGATTTGCAACAGGGCATGACTGACGGTTTCAAAAAACGGAAAACCGGCGAGAGGATTTTTAACCACGGCTTTAATGCCCGGTTGCGGCCTGCCGTAGCGTTTGAGCAACCACCACCCCAAACCAACCACCGCGCCGCAAAAGGTCATCACGCCGATACGCCGCGCAGGACTTGCCTGCGATACGCCCTCCCGGAAAGAAACGTATAGGCCGTCTGAACCGTAACCATAAGCAAGATGTTGAATCGTATGCATGATTTCGGTTAATACAATGCCAACCATGCCGCCGATAATGCCGGTAATGATGAGGGCGGCCCAAAGTTTATGCGTTTCTTTCACGGGATTTGGCTTGAGGTAGTAATGGTTTGATAAAAGCGTTTTAAGGGAACTATTATCCGCCTAAGGGATAGTTTTTGGGGGCGACGTGGGTTTCGCCGTTATAAGGGAAAATATATTTCTGATTTTTATAATTTTTCTTTCCTGATACGCCGCTGAGTTTTGCAGCCAACGCCCATACGCCGGATACGGCAGGACGGCTTTTGTCAAAAGCGATTTTGGCTTCCAGACTGGTATATCTGTCTTTGCAGTTTCGTTTTTCGCGCCCTTTATATTCATCGCAATTGCCGTAATATGCGCCGTTATCGTTACCGTTGATAATTAAGCTTTTACGGACACGGTTGCTATTATCGGTAAACAGGAAGTTTTGCGAAGTCGTCGTGTCGCCTTGGCCTGTATAACTTGACTCGGCAACATAGCCCCAGTCTTGCGCGCCAACCTGAACAAACTTCCACGCCTTATTCTCCGACGGCTCCCCCCATGCGCCAATTTCATCGCTTCCATGTTGTTTGATTGCCCACTTGCCGTCTGCTTTTTCCAAAACAAACAATTCTGCCAGACCGGAAGAAGCATGCGCGTCTTGTTTGACTTTGAGCTTCATATCGTAGGCAAAACCCGTGTACAACACATAGCGCGTAGGCGTGCCGTTGCGCGTTACGGTATGGTCGGCAACGGGTTTCATGCAATACATAATATTGTCAGATGCTGTCTCACTGTCTTTCGGCGGCTCAGTAAGCTGGCATTTGTGCGCGGCAAGCGGTCGGTTGTAATACTTGGCAATGACGGCCTGTACGGCGGCTTTGTCGCTATCGGGTGCAGCCGACGCCAAGACAGGGCAGGCGAGCAAAAGCAGAGAGATAATGCGTTTCATAGAAATTTTCCCAAAATGTCTTATTGAAAAAAGATACTGCTTACTTCAGGCCGTCTGAAACCATTTTCAGACGGCATTCTTGTGTTTGTTGCTGACACGCGCCAACATACCGGTGACAAAAGTGGACACAATAACGACGGTAATACCTATCGCAGACATAGTACTTAAATGTTCGCCCAAAATTAACACCGCCATGATAACGCCGATGACTGGCTCAAGCGAAATCAGCAGGCCGGAGACGTTGGCAGGGACTGTGTTCATGCCTTTATTCCACAACAGATAGGCAAGCCAACTACAGCCAATCCCCATATACAAAATCGACAGCGTACCACCCCATGACCAGTTGATTTGATAGCTGTCTGCCAACACCAGCGAAAACGGCAGGCACAACACCGCCGCCACCGCCATGGAAGCCGCGGTAAATGCGGGCGCACCGATACGGGCAATCATCTGCTGGCTCGGACGTATCACGCCTGCAAAACCGAATCCTGCAAGCAAAATCAGCAAACAGCCGAACCAGTCAATCGTACCGCCCTCTTCTGCACCGCCCATTACCATCATGCCCACGCCTGCAAACGCCACCGCGCCGCAAATCCAGTGGTAAAGTTTGGCTTTGTCGTTGAAGAAGAAATGACCGACAAAGACCACCAGCAAAGGCTCCAACCCCACCATGGTAATCGCGCTGGCAGCGGATGTATATTTCAAACCGATAAACTGGAGCATCAAAACGACAACGTAGTTGACAAAGGAAATCCACAACAACGGCTTCCACTCGCTCCGCGGAATCCTACCCAAATGACGGCGGCACGACGGCAGCACCATCAACGCGGCAATCAACAGCCGCGCCTCAACCATCAGCGTCGGGTCGAGCATCTCGTAGGAATACTTGGCAGCGATAAACGAGCTGCCCCAGATTAACAATGCGAGTATTTGGTAAAGCATGGTTCAACTCATGGTAAAAAAATTAATCGTTTCTTCTCTGGTTTTCAGACGGCCTGAAGCCTTTTCAAGCTGTTTTTATTTTGATTGTGTCAGCAAATCCAAAAATATCTAACTAATGGATAAATGACATGGCCGGTTCTTTCATTATAGGCAGGCAGAAATGTCCGTCCTATCCTCCCTATTACAACAAACCATGCTGCTGCAGCTTTTTGCGCAAGGTATTGCGGTTTAACCCCAAAATGACCGCAGCTTTAGATTGGTTGCCGCCGCATTGTTCCATCACGCAAATCAGCATCGGTTTTTCGACTTGGTGCAACACCATATCGTACACGCCGCAAGGTTCCGTACCATCCAAGTCTTTGAAGTATTGTCGTAAGTTTTGTTCAATACATTGCGCAATGTCAGTCGTCGTTTGATTCATCGTCATGTCTTTCTTTGGATTTGTTTTTTAAATGATGAGGCCGTCTGAAACCCTTTAGTCTTCCCGATAGTGGCATACCCAGCGGTCGGTTTTCTCTGAAAGCGTCTCAAGATAGGCGGCAAGGGTGTCGTATTGTGCTGAGGCGCTGTCCAAGCGGTTGATGTCCCGGCGTGTCTGCTCGCCTTCGGGCATTTCGTCGATATACCAGCCGATGTGTTTGCGGGCAATACGTACGCCGGCCACTTCGCCATAAAATTCATGCATGGCGCGGATATGGTTCAAAATAGTGGCGTTGCATTCTGCCAAGCTCAAGGCCGGCGGCAAAACGCCGTGTTCTGCATAATGTTTTAAATCACGGAAAAGCCACGGCCTGCCTTGTGCGCCACGCCCTATCATGATGCCGTCGGCAGCGGTTTGCTTGAGGACGGCGACGGCTTTTTGTGGCGAAGTGATGTCGCCGTTGACCCAAACGGGGATGTTCAGACGGCCTTTGGTTTCGGCAATCAGTTCGTAACGCGCTTCGCCTTTGTACATCTGCGTGCGCGTGCGGCCGTGGATGGCAAGGGCTGCAATGCCTGATTCTTCGGTAATTTTGGCGATGGTCGGCAAGTTTTGATGTTCGTCGTGCCAGCCCAAACGGGTTTTGAGGGTAACGGGTACATCCACCGCGTTGACAACGGCTTCCAAGATTTCGCCAACCAAAGGCTCGTTTTGCATCAACGCGCTGCCTGCCTGCACATTACAGACTTTTTTGGCCGGACAGCCCATGTTTATATCAATGACCTGCGCACCCAAGCCGACGTTGTAACGTGCGGCTTCTGCCATCTGCTGCGGATCGCTGCCGGCAATCTGCACGGCCACAACTCCGCCTTCGCCTTCAAAATCGCTGCGGCGCAAGGTCTTTTTGGTATGTCTCAGCGTCGGATCGCTAGTCAGCATTTCGCATACCGCCCACCCTGCGCCAAACTCGCGGCAAATCCGGCGGAACGGTTTGTCCGTAATGCCTGCCATGGGGGCAAGTGCGATGGGGTTGTCAATGAAATAGCCGCCGATGTGCATGATGTGTGCGCCAAGTTGAAAGGGCTGAAATTGTACAATTTTTAAGCAATTTTTCCAATCGTATTTACATGTTGCACAATGAAAAAGGCCGTCTGGAACTGAGTTTCAGACGGCCTTTTCAGCCACAATATTTAAATAAACAGCATAACAACCATCTGCACTGCGGCCTGAATCATGGCGATAATCGGCCAAATCAGTTTGGCCAGCAGGCCGGTAAACAACAGGATCAGGATAATCCATGTGCCGTATGGCTCGATTTTACGAAACTGCATGGACTGTTTGGCGTTAAGGAAGGTATCGATAAAAATACCGCCGTCCCAAGGCAAAATCGGAATCAGGCTGAATGCGACCCAAATCGAGTTCACCATCACGCCGTAACCGGCCATCTGCACCAACGGCGCTTGATAAGATTCAGGTACATACGCGGACAATACGACGACAAAGCCCCAGAAGAATGCCAAAATCAGATTGGCAATCGGACCTGAAATCGACACCCAACGCCACGCACGGCGCGGATCGCGGAAATTGCGCGAATCGATGGGCATAGGACGCGCCCAGCCGAACAGAAAACTGCCTATCATCAGACACACCAGCGGCACGACAATCGTACCGACAGGATCGATATGCGGCAGCGGATTGAGGGTCAAACGCCCAAACTGCTCGCCGGTATGGTCGCCCCAATATCGCGCCGTATAACCGCGTGCCACTTCGCGCACGGTAATGGCCAACAACACGGGCAATACTGCCAGCAGAAATACGCCTAAATCAAAATTTGCAAACATGGTTTTCCTTATCAAACATACCGTCTGAAAACAGAAAATATCCTTTCAGACGGCCCGAGGCTTTAATCGTCTTCTTTTTTATTCGAACTGAAAAACTCTTTCAGCTCTTTCCAAGTAATGCCCTTACCTTGCGGATTCAATTTGAAGACTGGTTTGCCGTAATTGCTGTACACACTGTCGCCGATAATATTAATGGCCTTATGTGTGCCGTTGATTTGCATATACATGCGGGAAGCCAACATGCGGCCTTTGCGGTCGAGATAATAGTCGACAACAAGATTGTTACCGAATATCCGCTGGAAGCTAAGTGGCTGGTTATCACTTATGTTGACAGACATACTGAAAAATTCCCGCGCATTTTTATAATCTTCTTCTGTTGACCCTGGTTGAGGCGTTTTCTGTAATTTCGACAATTCTTCATCAAAAGCCTTAGCCATTGCCTTCATTACGACAGAATCATACTCCGGTTTCATGACATGACGTACACGATAGCGTGCATGGTTTGCCTTACCAAAGGCATCCATTTCTTTAAATACATATGCATCGGCAGGCATAGCCTTATTGGCACTCAAAAAAGCACGTACTCCCGCCTCTGCAATATGATCAAAAGGCATGTGTTTCGAATCACCGATTTCTTTCAAACTCACTTTTAAAGGTTCTTTAATCAAACGTTTGCCGATTTTCTCATCAGTGTACACATTAACAATGGCAGACACGCTGGCAGGCAGATCAACATAAATTTCCCATTTTTCCGCATCTAACTTCATAGGAAGTTTGATACTAAGTTTTTCATTGTGGTTGTTGATGACCAATTCAGGAATCATCTCAAATTGACGCGTTGACAAATCAACTGCCGACTCATAATTCAGATGAACCCCTTCCATGTAACTGGATATGGCAGGATATTTATCCAGATAATCAACGGCAACTTGTGCGATATTGCCATCCGGCAAGGCATCAAGCATTGCATTGCGGAACTCAGCCTCTTCTCGTTCAGAAAACTCCTGCTTCAAAGCAGCGTCGTCTTCTTGAGCAACCTTCATAGAGGATGCCGCCTCCCCCTCTTTGGCTTTGGCATCCTTTGCTTTCGCTTCGGCTTTCTTTTCCACCTTTTCATCTGCCAATACAGCTTCAGCCAATGGGCTGATATATATTCGAGAGCTGCCTGTGATGTTAAAGCTGCGGTCTTCTTTTAAAATACGGTCATTGGAAATCGACATTACCTCGTGTGCGGTTTTGTGATCTAAATTACTGCACGCGCTCAAACCAAATGCCGCAGCAATGGCCAAACCAATTATTTTCTTCATTCTGTATAACCTTTTTGATTAAATGATTTCGTTAGCACAATTTAACACAAGGCGCCGATTCCATAAAGGCTTTCAAACGGCATGATTCATTGCTGCTCACTATCATACCTAATTCAATCGCCCTATCTATTTCAAGCCCAAAGGCCGTCTGAAACTTCAAATCCAGTTTCAGACGGCCTTTGATTTCCTATTTAAAATGCCTTTGCTGTTTTACAGGCTGTAATACATTTCAAATTCCAGCGGATGAGGTGCCATACGGATACGGCGGACATCTTCTTCTTTGAAGGCGATGTAGCTGTCGATCCAGTCTTTGCTGAACACACCGCCGCGCAGGAGGAATTCGTGGTCGGCTTTGAGGGCGGCCAGTGCTTCTTCCAGAGAAGCACAAACGGTAGGCACCAATGCATCTTCTTCCGGTGGTAGGTCGTACAGGTTTTTATCGGCAGGGTCGCCCGGATGGATTTTGTTTTGAATACCGTCCAAACCGGCCATCAACAAAGCGGCAAATGCCAAGTATGGGTTGGCGGTCGGATCAGGGAAACGCGCTTCGATACGGCGTGCTTTGCTGCTGTTCACAGACGGAATACGGATGGAAGCGGAACGGTTTTTGGCAGAATATGCCAGTTTGGTCGGCGCTTCAAAGTGCGGCACGAGGCGTTTGTAGGAGTTGGTGGACGGATTGGTAATCGCGTTCAGGGCCTTGGCGTGTTTGATGATGCCACCGATGTAGTAGAGCGCGGTGTCGCTCAAGCCGGCATAGCCGTCGCCTGAGAACAGGTTTTGACCGTCTTTCCAAATGGATTGGTGAACGTGCATACCGCTGCCGTTATCGCCCATAATCGGTTTAGGCATGAAGGTGGCGGTTTTGCCGAAGTTGTGGGCAACGTTTTGAATCACGTATTTCATGTCTTGGGTTTGGTCGGCGCGTTTAACCAAGGTGGCGAAACGGGTACCGATTTCCATTTGGCTGCCGGTACCGACTTCGGCGTGATGGACTTCCACTTCGATGCCGAGTTCTTCCAAAACATTGACCATGGCAGAACGCAGGTCTTGGCCGCAGTCAATCGGCGCAACAGGTGCGTAACCGCCTTTGACGGTCGGACGGTGGCCGGTGTTTTGACCGTCCATGTGCAGGCCGCTTGACCATGCGCCGCTTTCGGAAGTGATTTCGTAACGGGT
>NZ_JBQCTZ010000099.1:0-8446 GCF_051963715.1 Neisseria sp. P0001.S005
AAACTGCATCTGCGCTCGATTATTCATGAGCTGCTTTGGTTTCTCAAAGGCGATACCAACATCAAATACCTGAAAGACAACAACGTTTCCATTTGGGACGAATGGGCGGATGAAAACGGCGATTTAGGCCCGGTTTACGGCTACCAATGGCGCAGTTGGCCTGCACCCGATGGCCGCCATATCGACCAAATTGCCAATGTGGTGGAACAAATCAAGAAAAATCCCGACTCGCGTCGTCTGATTGTATCGGCATGGAATCCGGCTTTGGTCGACGAAATGGCCTTGCCGCCTTGCCACGCGCTGTTTCAGTTTTACGTTGCCAACGGCAAACTGTCTTGCCAGCTTTACCAACGCAGCGCCGATATTTTCCTTGGCGTACCGTTCAATATCGCCAGCTACGCATTGTTGACCATGATGATGGCCCAAGTATGCGGACTGGAAGCAGGTGAGTTTATCCATACGTTTGGCGATGTGCATTTGTACAGCAACCATATCGAGCAGGCCCAGCTACAATTAAGCCGCGATTTCCGAAACCTGCCGACCATGAAAATCAACCCTGAAGTCAAAGACTTGTTTGAATTTAAATTTGAAGACTTTGAATTGGAAGGCTACGATCCGCATCCGCATATCAAAGCAGCCGTATCGGTGTAATCTAAGTTGAAAATAAAAAGGCCGTCTGAAACTTCAGACGGCCTTTTGTTTAGGCAGGTTTATTGACGTTTCGCGCCATAGCCACCGATTAAGTGTTCGGTCGCATCTTTGTTTTTCAAGCCGTAAGTGCCGCCAATTTCTGCAGCATTGGGGCCGTAGAATTTGCCGTTCAGGTTGCCGCTTAACTTGTCATCGGCCGTGCTGACTTTGCCGGAGAAGAGGTTGCCGTCTTTCCAGCTTGCCGTACCTTTGAAATCGTAGTTTTTATCTGCTTTGGATACGCGCTTATCATTTTCCAAAGTGTGGAAGTGTGAGTTTGACGTTTCAAAACGGACACCTTTGAGGCCGAAATCAACAATAGCCATGACATTGGAAGTCAACTGACGATTGTTATTGTCGGTAACCACATAGGCAGTGGAAATACCTTTGTAGGTGGCTGTACCTTTAGCAGGCAGGGTCGTGAAGACAGTTTCATCGCCCAAGCTTTGATAGCCTTGATATACATGTCCTTTAGGGTCGGCGTAATGCGCGAAGGTTTGATATGTCCAGCCGGCCGCAGAAGGATCATGCAACACAATTTTGGTGCCGTCATCAAAATTGATGACATAGACACCGTCGAATTGTTTGTCAAAAACTAAGCCATCTTGGTCTGGACGGAAATAAGCTAGATCCTTGCTGGCTTTTTCATTCATTTCTGCTAGTTTAGCCCGAACTTCAAGATTTTTAGCGTGTAAAGTATTTAATTCTTCAATCTTTGCTTTGATCTCAGTTACTTTTTTATTGTTAACTGGGCCAGCTTCTGGATTTTCTTCTTTTTCAAGCTTTTCTTGTTCAGCTTTTAACTTTTTAGAAATTTCAACAATACTGTCATCCAAAGTTGATTTGCCGTATGCGAATTCGGTATTTTTCTCTTTGCCTTTTTGTTCGCTGACATCAGTTTGAGTATTGCCTTTTGAATATACTTTGGCGATAACAGAAGCGGAACTTGTCCATGTAGGTTGGGTTGCGCTGCCATCAGAGGTCTTATTAAATAACACAACGCCGTCCATTTTGACTTCATCATTGTTGTTAAAGTCAATAGAGCTGATCAGGCCATTTTGGTTGCGGTCTTGATTGTCTGTTTGGAACATTTTGCCTGCGGCATCTTTGCGGATTTGTACGTTAGGGTTGGATTGTTGTGCACCTTTGGAAGATATGAAATGTGTGTGCAAAGGCTGGCTAACGTTGGCCGGATCGATTGGGGCTTCATCGGTCAGTTTGGCGAGGTTGTCGGCACTGTTAGTAAGCGTAGTAGATGGCGCTTTCGGAGTGTTGGCATTGCTGTTGTTGGCAGGATTACCATTGTTACTAGCAGAGTTGCCGGTATTATTGGTAGGAGTTGCGCCGGTGCTTAAAGCAGATGAACCGCCGCCTCCGCCACCACCGCATGCGGACAAGATGGCTGCGCTGATGGCTGTAAAAACGATGGTTTTAAGTTTGGTTTGGATGTTTGACATGAGATTCCCTGTATAGTTATTCGCTTGATGAAAAGGTCGGAGAGATCGTTTATCTGATTTTTAAACCTTTAATGCCCGATAATAACCATAAATCATAAAAAAATAAACAGTTTGTTTGCATTTCTGTACAAAAATTAATCAAAGGGAAGGTGATTAGGTAGATATTTTTTTAGTTAATTGTTTTATATGGATTTATTTTAAATATTTTAGTGAGTTCTATAGCTAGTCTGTTTCTTTTTAACAAACTTTTCAGACGGCCTTTTGAAGATAAAAAAGCAGTCGGACTTTATGGATGCTTTTCTCTCAACGGATAAGCGTATTTCCGTTAAAATACGCCTTCTTTTCCGATTCGAAACATTGCCATGCGTCTTACCCACATCAAACTCTCCGGCTTCAAATCTTTTACCGACCCGACCACGATTCATGTGCCGGGGCAGCTTGTTGCGGTTATCGGGCCGAACGGCTGCGGCAAGTCGAATGTGATTGACGCGGTGCGCTGGGTGTTGGGCGAGGCTTCGGCGAAGCAGCTTCGCGGCGAGAGTATGCAGGACGTGATTTTTAACGGTGCGGCGACGCGCCGTCCTGCGCCGAGGGCTTCGGTGGAGCTGGTGTTTGACAACAGCGACCACAGTTTGCAGGGGGCGTGGGGGCAGTATGCCGAGGTGAGCATCAAGCGGCAGCTGACGCGTCAGGGCGAATCGACTTATTTCATCAACAATCAGACCGTGCGCCGCCGCGACATTACCGATTTGTTTCTGGGTACGGGCGTGGGCGCGCGCGGTTATGCCGTTATCGAGCAGGGGATGATTTCGCGCATCATCGAAGCGCGGCCGGAGGAATTGCGCGCCTATATCGAGGAAGCGGCGGGCGTGTCCAAATATAAGGAACGCCGTAAGGAGACGGAAGGCCGTCTGAAAGACACGCGCGAGCATTTGCAGCGTTTGGGCGATTTGCAGAACGAATTGGCGCGTCAGGTGGAAAAGCTGGAAAAACAAGCCGAAACCGCCGAACGCTACAAATCCCTGACCGCACAGCTGAACCAGCAACAGGATTTGCTCGATTACGCCCAATGGCAGCAATCGCTTGCCGCCGCCGACAAAGCGACCGCGCAGCATCAATCTTTGCAGGCGCAGCAGGACGAAACCGCCGCGCAGGTTCAGGCGTTAAACGACGAAGTACACGCCTTACAGACCGCCGAACAATCGCAGCAGCAGGCGGTACATGAATTGAGCAACAAACGTGGCGTGTTGCGCGAGCAGATTGCCCGTTTGGAAGAACAAATCCGCCATCAACAAAACCTGCACCAACGCATCGAACGCGACAAGCAGGCGGCGCAGGCGCAGTTGCAACGCATCCATCAAGAGCAGCAGCAAATCCGTGTCAAGCTGGAAGAAAACGAGTTGCAGGTTGAAGAAAAGCAAACCGAGCTGGCGGAATGGGCGATGCAGGTTGCCGAACATGAAGAGCGTCTGCCCGAATTGGAAGAAGCCCAAGCCACGCTCAACGCTGCCTTCCAAACCCAGCAGGACGAGGCAAACCGCATCCGCCGCGAACTGGCGTTGAAGCAGCAGCAGCTTGCCCATGCCGAACAAACCGTTGCCAAGCACGAAGAGCGCAAAGGTCGTCTGAAACAGGAAAACCAAGCTCTGAACCTGCCCGACGAGGCCGAAACCGCCGCCGCGCAGGAAGCCGCCGCCTTGTTGCAAAGCCAGCAAGAGCATTACGAAGAACAAATCATTGCCGCCGAAGACGCCTTACACACCGCCCGCGAGGTGTTTCAGACGACCTCAAACCGCTTCCAAAGCCTGAAGCAGCAACACATTACCTTGCAGGCGCAGCAGCAGGCGTTGTCGCAAATCCTGTCGCAACAGCAGGAAGCCGCCGACTTCTGGCAGGCAACCGACCACACCGCCGCGCCGCAACTGTGGCAACACATTACCGCGCCTGCCGAGTGGCAGCACGCCTTGTCCGTCATCCTTGCCGAACGCCTGCATGCCCGCGCCGTGCCGCACGGCTTCGTCCCCCCCACACCTTTGCCGCAGGGGCAGGCGGCATGGCTTTCAGACGACCTCTCCGGCGGCTTCAAAAAATCCCTGCCCGTACAGGCATTGTTGAACCAAATCCAAGTGCAGCCTCCGTTTCAGACGGCATTGCACCACTGGCTCGACGGCGTATTGTGCGCGCCTGATTTGAGCTACGCCCTCGCGCATCAAAGCGATTTGGGCGCACACCAAATCTGGCTCACGCCCGAAGGCCATCAGGTCGATAAAGTCAGCGTCCTGCTCTATGCCAAACCGGCGCAGGAAAGCCTGATTGCCCAAAAAGCGCGCCTTGACGGTATCGCGTCCGAACTGGAAAAACTTGCCCCCGAACTTTCCGCCGCCGAAGCCGCGTTCAAACAGGCGGAAGCCGCCGTGGGCTCGTCCGAAGTGCAGCACAAAAACCTGATGCAGCAGCAACAGCAACACACGCGCCAATACAGTCAAGCGCAGCAACGTGCCGCCGAACTTCTGGCGCGCATCAACCAAGGGCAAATCCGCCGCGAACACATCGAGCGCGAACTGGCGCAGTTGGCAGAAGAGCAGACCGTGTTGCAACATACTTCAGACGGCCTTGCAGACGACATTGTTACCTTGCAAGAGGCCGCCGCCGAACTCGAACACCAACAGCAAACTGCCACACACAGCCGCCAAGAGCAGCAAGGCCGTCTGAAACAGGCGCAGCTTGCCCTGTTGGAAGCCAATCGCCAATATGGACTGGCCGAAGTCGCCGTTCACAAGCTCAATCAGCAAAAACAAAACTACCAACAGCAAATTGCCCAGCTTGAACAGCAAACCTTCGACTGGCAGGAACGCCAGCAAGAGCTTGCTCTCGCCTATGAAACCGAGTTCCAAAACGACGAGCAGCACATCAAGCTTGAAGAATTGAGCGAAGCCGTACAGACCTTGGACGAAGAATATATTGTCGTACAAGAAAAACTCGCGCAGATTCAGGAGCAGGGCAGGGAGCAATACGCTAAAGTGCAAACCCTGCAAACCCAGTTGCCACAGCTTCAGGCCGCGACCCAAACCGCTCTGTTGCAACAGCAGGAAGCCCTGATTAACGCCAAACGCTACCATCAAAACCTGACCGAACGCGCCGCCGATTTCGATGCACTCGAAGCGTTGGCGAAAGAATCGCCGAAAGTATTGAACACTAGCATCGGCAGCCTCTCGCAACAAATCGAAGCCCTCGGCGCCGTCAACCTCGCCGCCCTGCAAGAACTCGAAGAAGCGCGCGAACGCGACGGCTACTACCGCAGCCAGAGCGAAGACGTACAGGCAGCCATCGCACTTTTGGAAGAAGCCATCGCCCAAATCGACGACAAAACCAAAGAGCGTTTCAAAGAAACCTTCGACGCTGTCAACGGCAAAGTCCAAACCTTCTTCCCGACCCTGTTTGGCGGCGGCGAAGCCACCCTCAAAATGATAGGCGACGACCTCCTGACCGCCGGTGTGTCCATCATGGCGCGTCCGCCCGGCAAGAAAAACAGCACCATCCACCTGCTCTCCGGCGGCGAAAAAGCCCTCACCGCCATGAGCCTCGTGTTCGCCCTGTTCAGCCTCAACCCCGCCCCCTTCTGCCTTCTGGATGAAGTCGACGCTCCGCTGGACGACGCCAATACCTCGCGTTTCTGCAACCTGGTCAAAGAAATGTCGGCGCAAACCCAGTTCCTCTACATCTCCCACAACCGCCTGACCATGGAAATGGCGGAGCAGCTGGTCGGCGTAACCATGCAGGAAAAAGGCGTATCGCGCATCGTCGCCGTGGACATCAAACAGGCGTTGGAAATGGCGGAGCCGAATTGAGGTAAGAACAAAGGCTGACGATTAAGAAATTCTGATGGCTAGTTACACAATTAAGTGAGCCTGAATGGGGAGAACTTTAATTTTTCCTTAAAGCAATAAAAAGGTCGTCTGAAAACTTTGGGTATAGTTTTCAGACGACCTTTTTATTCACTTCTACTCTAAAACTGTTTAGAAATATCGATAAACAAGCGATGCTGGTTTTGACGGTAATAAAAATGATTGCTGTGGACATGTGTCCAACCCCAGTTCAGGCGCGGAGTAAAGCCTTTCCAGGACAACTTTTTATGACCCGCTGACAAATGGACGTAGGTTTCACGGTCACTTCGTTTGATATTGAAAATATCTTCTGCCTGATAGCGGCGGTGCTGTACAGTAGTATTGAGTGAAGTAACAAGCTTGCCTGACTTGCCCCATGCTTTTGTCCAGCCTGCACGCAGATTTTTATATTTATAGGCATCAGAACGGTCACGCGCACTGTTGTATCCTTTTCCTGCGCCAAATACGAAATATTCACCACTCTTACGATAATAGAGGGCTGATATAGAGGCAATATGGTTTGCGCCGTTTAAGAATTTTCTTTCTTTATGTTTACGGTAGCCGGACTGCCATGCACCGAATACTTGCCATTTGGGTGATAACACACGCGAATAGCGCAAAATACCGCCTGATGTATTGGAGTAGGGCTCTGTACCATACCAGCGCTTTTCATAAAATGGCGATAAGGAGATTTCCTGAGTATGATTACGCCAGCCGGCACCGGTTTCAGCACGTACCGTTAAATCATCATAATCATGCGCATCCCAATAGAATTTGCCACCGGCAGACAGGTTTTTTTTCCAGACCCAATGCCCATTGAGCGGAGTATTTTTTTGTGCAGAAACATCGTAGGCAATACCGTTTGCTGTACGAGGCGCTTCAAACTCAAAACCTCCGTACACACGTTCGCGCGGCGTTCGGGCAATATTATTATCTCGAACGTAGGAAATATTACCGTCAAAATTCCAAGATTTATCTTTTTTTAAAAATTTATCAAATTCATTCAAATATTGCAGTGTTGGTTCAGGTAGGTCGGGAGTTTTGTGGACTTCTTGTAACTCTTTTGCTGCGTCACGCGTTTTTCCGTCTTGTGAAAGGGTTAATGCTAATTGTAGGCGTACAGGAGAGTAGTCAGGATGATTGGCAAGGATATTCCGAAAATTCTGTTCTGCTACTTTGTACTTTCCATCTGCACGGGAAAGAATTGCATCTGCATAGGAAGCCATGGTTTCGTCGTGTCCGGTCATGCGACGGTAGAGTGGCAATAGGAAACGGATGTTGTCAATATTTTGGCGTGCAATAGCGGTATCCATTGCATCAGTTAAGATTTCAGGTTGTTGGAGCAATTCTTCTGATGACATGGAAATTGGTTGTTGCTCAACCTGATTGTCTTCTTGCAGAGTTTGTTTTTCAGCCTGGCGGATTTGATTATGGTTTAGGTCGGGCTGAATTTCATCGTGTGGTGTTGGTGCTGCTGAGGCATAGTGTACCGCAGCGCATAAAATTAAAGCCAAAGTTGGATAGCGCATATTTTTTATTTCGTTTTGGGGCGTTTGAGCATGGTAAAAATTCTTTCAGACGGCATCTTGGTAAAACAAACCGCCCGGCAGGTGCCGGACGGTTGAAAGCGGCAGATTATTGTTTTTTCGCGCCGAAAGAGCCTTGGTAAACACTATTCTCATGCTCAGCACTAAAGACACCACCTAGTTCTGCAGCTTTAGGACCGAAGAAATTACCCTTCATACGGATACCGTCTTGCTCGCCGCTGAAGGATGAACCGGAAATTTTACCGGAAACAGGAATGCCATATGGATGATCAATTATGCCTGAGATGGTTTTACGACCGAAATCAACATCAAATTTAGATGCGCCTGTTGTATAAGCTGCACCTTGAAGCAGAATGGCATCACCGACATAAGATGCTTTGCCAGAAGTTGGCATAGCATCTGCACCACTAGTTGGCGTAATATTACCAATAGCAAAAGAATCATGATGAAGTGTTGGTTGATAAGTAGGGCTAATAATGCCGACAGTTTGTGCACCGAATTGAACATGGCTGTATTTACGTCCGCTCAAGACAGTTTGACGGGTAGACATTTTGTCTTCGGTAGGAGCAGTTTCTCTATAGAAGAGAAATGCTGCATTGGCTTTGGATAAATCAATTTTACGACCGTCAATGGTAACACTAGCATTCATCTTGCCTTGAGGGGTAACGTATTTTGCAGTGTTATAGGATGCATTTGTTGAAGTCATTGCATTACCGCCAACAGCTGCGCTAGGTGTTGGTTGAGACGGAGTAGTCGGTTTAGCTGGAGTTGTAGGAGTGGTCGGTTTAGCCGGAGTTGTAGGAGTGGTCGGTTTAGCCGGAGTTGTAGGAGTGGTCGGTTTAGCCGGAGTTGTAGGAGTGGTCGGTTT
>NZ_JBQCTZ010000099.1:8546-12943 GCF_051963715.1 Neisseria sp. P0001.S005
AGCCGGAGTTTCAGGAGTAGTCGGTTTAGCTGGAGTTTCAGGAGTAGTTGGTTGAGCTGGAGTCGTAGGAGTAGTCGGTTTAGTTGGAGTAATTGGATTAGTTGGGTTGATATCTGGACCGCTCTCACCATTGCTACTACATGCAGTTACCGCGAACAAAGCGGCACAAACCAAAGCTGTCGTTTTGATTTTTGTGTTCATAAGTTTGAATCCTTAAATATTTGAATATCAGTTAAATCTGGTTAATGACTTTTACGGTCGAAAAAAATTTTACAACAAATACATACACAAACAAACAGATAAGATAGAAAGTGTAGGGGGAAACTATTAGGAAGATAATGATATTTAAATATTTATTTTATGAAATCAAGATGTTATGCATTTTGATATTTTTGAATATTTTTTTGATGTTGTAGGAAAGATACAATATATAAAACAGAATGTTATCAAAAATTAAAAGGAATTAAGTCAGGGTAATATGTATAGTCTTACGTAATAGAGTGTCAAATGCTTTTATTTAATAAACTGTTTAGAGTGCGCCCCAAGTTTGTTTATATTTTTTCAGAGGTACATTAAGTCTTTGAAAAAATATACTTTTAAATTTGGCAGGACTATATTTTGTAATATTCAAATTGGGTATATCTAATTGCATCAATAAATCTATTTTATTGACGATTAAAATATTGGGTATTTGAGTAGTTTGGATTCGTTTTATACATGGTGCTTATTTCTATCTGGATGGATAGCGTCAGAGAAGCATGTTTTGAACATGGCAAATTGAAGTGTTTTTATTTTCAATGAAAAACTGCCTTCGGACATTAAATATGCAGAAGGCAGTTTTTTTAAAGTTGGCTTGCTATATTTGAAATTTTGATAAAAAAAGCTTTGATATAAAAGGCTTTTAATCTGATATAAATATTATTATTCTTTCGACGTATTATCTTTGGCTCGTTGAGGCTGCCCCGATTGTTGGTTGCTGCCATTGACGGCATCGCGCCATGCTTTGCGTTCGGCTTCGATTTTGGCGGCTACTTCGTGAACCATAGTTTCTTGTTTTTTGACGGCTGGCTCTTCCGGTGTGTTGTCGGAAAAGTGGAGGCCGTACCACAAGGCGGCGAAAATGCTGCAAACGAAGATAACGGCGATCAGGCCGACGATGGCCTGTTTACCGGCGAGGGGTTTTTCGGGGGGAGGGACGAGGACATCGAAGCAGTCGGCGCAATCGAGGGCGAAACAGACGTTTTCGGCTTCCTTGCGCCCGCGTCGGCCTTCTGTGATGTTGAAGGAGATGTGTTGCCCTTCGGCCGGAAGGCGGGTAAGGGTGGTGAAGGCGGCAAGGGCAAGAAAGATTTCTTGGCCTGTGTCTTCTATGGTAGCGGCGCCGAAGCCGCGCTTGCTGTTCCAGCGAGTAATCGTTCCGTAATAGCGCATAATGTATGTGGGGATATTATTATAGGTAACAGTTTTTCCTTGGACTGATTTTAGATCAAAAAGTTTAGTTATTGTCTTAATTTTACACTAGATTTGTCTTATTGGAAGCATGCAGGCCGTCTGAAGGATTTCAGACGGCCTGCATGGTTTATGCCTATTTATTAAGCACTTTTTGGAAGGTGTCGGTCAGGTGTTGCGCAATGGCACGGCTGCCGAATTGTTGCAGGCAATCTTGGCGCAAACGGACGGGATCGTAGTGTGCATGGTTTTCGTAGAGGGTGAGCAATGCTTTGGTCAGTTCCGGTATGTTTTCGATTGGCACCAGTAGGCCGTTGTCGGAAGTAACGATGGATTCGGGGCCGCCGCAGCGTGTGGCGATAACGGGCAAACCTTGCGACAGTGCTTCGATATAGACGACGCCGAAGGTTTCGGTACGGCTGGCGAGGACGAATGCGTTGCTGTGGCGCATGAGGTCTAGGGTTTGGTCGGTGGTCAATGCGCCGGTAAAGGTAACGGCGTGGTTGATGTCCAAGTCGCTTGCCAGTTGTTTCAGACGGCCTTCTTCTGCGCCGCCACCGCCGATTTTGAGTTTGAGCTGCGGATAGGTTTTGAGTGCTTCGGCAAAGGCAGGCAGGAGCAGGTCGTGGCCTTTGAGGTGGCGCAGGTGGGAGACGCTGCAGAAGGTGAAGTCTTGATGGTTTTTTTCGGGGAACTCGAAATCCTGTTCAAAATTACCGCCCAGCATATTGGGCAGATATTGCCAGTCTGTACCGGCGTAGGTTTTTTCGAGAATGCAGCAGAAATCACGGCTGACGGCAAACCGTGCCGCGCTGTGGCGCACGGCTTCGTGCATGGACGGCCATTGGTTTTTGCGGACAAGGCCGCGTGAAATGGCGCTGCTGTGTTCGGTAATCACATAGGGAATGCCGTATTTTTTGAAGATGGTGCAGGCCAAAATGGCGGCGTAGTTGACGCAATGGGCGTGAATTACGTCGGGTTTGCCGTTGTCGGCGATATAGGCTTCAAAAGCTTTCATGCCTGCATTAACCCAGCGGATGCGGTCGATGTCGACAACCGGGCAGCGCGGGAAGAAATACATGCTGTCGTAGGCGTAAGTGTTGAGTCCGCCTTGCTGATGGCGGCGCAGGCCGTAGAAGCGCGAGAAGATGGTTTTCGGCTGGCTTCTCAAATAGCGGAACATGGGTACGACCATGCCGATTTTCATGCCTTCGCGTTGCAGAGCTTGGGCTTGGAGGCGGAAAAAGATTCCGTCCACGTCGGTTTCGGAAGAAGGATACCAAGAGGGGATAACGACAATATGCATGATGTGTTTTTTATGGAAGTAGATAACGGCGAGGCCGTCTGAAAAGAAAAGATATCTTTCAGACGGCCTTTTGTATATTTAGTTCAATCAGTTGCCGGCAACCGTCATTTTAGAAACCAAGATGGAGCCGATTTGATTGGATGAACGGCGTAAGGCGTTGTCTGCCACGCCGATGATGTCGCGGTACATATCCTGCAAACGTCCGGCAATGGTGATTTCCTGAACTGGATAGGCAATGACGCCGTTTTCCACCCAAAAACCGGCCGCACCGCGCGAGTAGTCGCCGGTAATGCCGTTGACGCCTTGTCCCATCAATTCGGTAACCAGCAAACCTGTTCCCATTTCTTTCAACAGGTCGGCCTGCGTGGCATGGGTGTGGTTCAGATACAGATTGTGCGCGCCGCCGGCGTTGCCCGTTGTCTGCATGCCGAGTTTTTTCGCGCTGTAACTGCTGAGGAAATAGCCTTCAACTATGCCGTCTTTCACCACAAAACGCGGCTGCGTGGCCACGCCTTCGGCATCGAAATAAGTGCTGCGGAACGAGCGCAGGATATGCGGTTCTTCACGAAGGCTGAGAAACTCGGGAAGCACCTGTTTGCCGATGCTGTCAATCAGGAAGCTGCTTTGACGGTAGAGCGCGCCGCCACTGAGTGCGCCGATAAGGTGGCCGATTAAGCCAACGGCGACAGTGGTGTCGAACAGTACGGGATAGCTGCCGGTCGGAACGCTGCGGCTGTTCAGACGGCGTAAAGTCCGTTCGGCTGCGGTTTGGCCGATGAGCTCGGGCGCGTCCATGTCTTCGTGACTGCAGGAAGAATCATACCAATAGTCGCGCTGCATGCCGTGTTCGTCGCTGGCGACCACGCTGCAAGAAATGCTGTGGTGCGTGCTTTGCTGGTGTGCGGCAAAGCCGTGGGTGTTGCCGTAGACGTATTGGTAATGGCCAGTATGAACCGATGCGCCTTCGGAATTTTCAATGCGTTTGTCCGTTGACAGCGCGGCCTGTTCGCATTGCTTGGCCAAATCGATGGCGGATTCGGTACTCAAATCCCATTCGTGGTAGCGGTCGAGGTCGCCGATATGGGTTGCCATCAAGGCAGCGTCGGCAAGGCCAGCGCAATTGTCTTCGGCGGTATAGCGTGCAATATCGATGGCGGCCTTGACCGTATCTTGCAGGGCGCGTTCGGAGAAGTCGGCAGTGCTGGCGCGGCCTTTGCGTTGACCGACATAGACCGTAATGTCTAAAGATTTGTCTTGTTGGAACTCGATTTGTTCGATTTCGCCCAAGCGTACGCTGACGCTTTGGCCGAGCGACTCGCTGAAATCGGCTTCGGCCGAGGTGGCGCCGGATTGTTTGGCCAAATCCAGCGTGTGTCCGCACAAGCGCAACAGCTCGTCCGGTGTGTGGTTAAACAGCATAAAAAGGTTTCCTGACAGGGTTTTGCGGCATTTTAACCGTTTCAGACGGCCTCTGCAAAAATTGCACGGAAAGGCCGTCTGAAAACTGATAAAATAGGCAGATTCAGAAAATCAGGGAAACACACACAATGTTTGAACAAGAAGATGAATGGGTCAGCAAAACCCAAATGAAAAAGCAGATGAACGATTTGCAGGCTTTGGGTATGGAATTGACCAAGCTCTC
>NZ_JBQCTZ010000100.1:0-12927 GCF_051963715.1 Neisseria sp. P0001.S005
GATATGATTCGTTCCATTATCGGCCGCCAGCTGCAAAAAAGCGTTATGTACCGCTGCCGCAACTGCCACTTCAAATCTCAAGTCTTCTTCTGGCACTGCCCAGCCTGCAATAAATGGCAAACCTTTACGCCGAATAAAATCGAGATTTGATAAAGCGTTAAGCATTAAAAAAAGGCCGTCTGAAATCTTTTCAGACGGCCTTTTTATTACGAAACAAAATATCAAAGCAGTTCAAAACATGGCTGTACACACCAGCAATATCTGTCAACAACGCTGGTCTGCCCATGCCAACGCCGCTACAATCTGAGCCTCAATATTGGCATTAAACTCGCCGGCACGGTACGCATCGCGCAATTCTGTGCGACGGGTTTCATCTGCCGCAATTTGGTTTAACACCACTTGCGGAAACTCGTTAAACACAGACCCGTCCTCTTCATGACCCATCAAAAACAGCGCAGGAATTTTTTGATTGGCGCGGACGATTTCCTGTTGGCGCGGATTCTCAAAACGGCTGCTGTCGTCAAAATCGTTGCGGGCAATATAGTTGACGCGGATATTGGGATTCAACTCCGCCATTTTTTGAATAAACGGCACAAACACGCGGCAATCTGGGCAATACGGCGCAGCGGCAAGCAGCCAGTTTTGCGGACGGCTGATCTTTTTAACCGCCGCCACCGTTTGCGCCGACAGCTCGGTCACCTGATAGAGCTGCTGTTGTTTCAATTTATCTTCTTCGGTATCAAAATCCAAATATTCTGCATAAATAGCCATGCTTTACTCCTGTTCTGTTGTATCGGTTTTCCCTGCCACGCCAGTCAAAAGCGGAACAAGCAGATTGACGACGAGGTTTTCAAATAGCGGCTCATCAAGAGGCGATTCTTCCGAATGGCCAAACACCAGCTTCACTTCGGCATATTCTTTCTGAGCTTTGTTCATTTTATTGCCGTTAAAAACATCATAGGATTTTCTCAAGGCAGCATCCCAATCTTCTTTCTTGCTGTACTCCTCCGCCGCAGCAAGGCTGGTTTTGGCAAAAAACGGCAAGGGGATATTTTGTCCGATTCGGAAATATACCAACCATTCTTTCAAAAGTGCCCTCGCCGCCTCTTGCCCGATGGCGGCATAGGTTTCGGTCTGCCCCAAGCTGACAATATGGGTTTGTCGGTTTTCAACGGATTGAGGGGCGACGGCGCAAAAAATCAAATGCTCCAATAAACGGGCAACACGGTTGGGCGCATTGTCTTTTTGGTTTTGGAACACAATGCGGCCGCATTCATAAAGATTGCCGATGGTGCCTTGTAAAACCAAATCGTCAAAGTGTTCTTCATAAGGTTCAGACGGCCTTTTGTTACTGCGTATCAACCCGGCATCCACATTTTTCGCAGATATCTGATACTGCTTCTGCCACAAGCCGCCCAACTCGCCCACCGGCATCAGGCTTTCTGCATTCAGCCGAATGGCCGTATCTTCAAAATCTTCCCCTGTGCGCCGCGCATCCAAATAGGCATCGGCAATCCGGCCCTCATGTTGCGGCTCAAACGGTTCGGCAGATTCCCATGCGTCGTCCAAATACGGCTGATCCCAGCTTAAATTTCTCTTCAGCCAAACTTTGACAGGGTTGCGCCAAAAACTGACAAGCTCGCCCTGATGAATGGTTTTGCCCGGCTCCTCCTGACTTAAAGCCTCAAGGAAAAACGGCTGCGCTTCCGCTTGTGGTTGGTTCAACGCATCGGCGTAATCTTGGCGCGTACTGAAGAGGCCGTCTGAAAGCGCGTCCTTTTGGAAATAACGGCGCGAAAACGCCTGCAACGGATGATGTTTCACCCATTTCTCCGATAACTCGCGCCCGCTTTTCCCCGTCATGGCGGCAATGGTATCCAGTAGCTCGCTGATTAACGAAGACGGCGCAAACTCGGCATCATTGCGTATATCGCGGCCGATATAAGACAAATACAGCATTTCGCGCGCGCTGATTAAGGCTTCGAGGAATAGATAACGGTCGTCGTCGCGGCGGGCGCGGTCGCCTTTTTTCGGATGTTTGGCAATCAGGTCGAACACCGCCGCTTTGGTATTGCGCGGAAAATCGCCGTCATTCAAACCCAACAGGCAAACCATTTTAAACGGCAGGCTGCGCATCGGCACCATACTGCAAAAAGTAATGCCGCCACTCAAAAAACCGGCCTGGCTTTCGCTGTCTAAAAAGCGGCGGATATGGCGGATAACGGTTTTACACGGCAACAATCCGTCAAATTCGGCCAGCTGCGCCTCTTCCAGCCATTTCGCCAAAGACTGCTCAAACTGCTGCTTGGCGTATTGGTCGTCCATATCCGGAGCAAACAGTTTCTCCAGCAAATCGCGGCAACGTTGCACCCAGCATTCCACATTGGCAGGCTCTTGCCATTGCGCCGCCATATCGGCCAAAGTACGGATAAATTCGGCAAAACCGCTGAGCACGTCCAACTGGTTGACATTGCTATGCCACGCGCTCACGCCCTGCCACATGCTGTTGCCGCCTTCGGGCAGCATCCAGCCCAAGGCCAAACGCTCTACCGCCTGCTGCCAAGTAAAGAGGTTGTCTTTACCCTCGCGCATGGTTTGGTCCAAACCCCAATGCACATTCAATCCGGCAACAGTCTCATGCAGCAGCGGCACATCTTCCTCGCTCAAACCGAAGCGTTGCAACACCAACCGGCTTTCCAGCAAAGGCAAAACCTTGTCCACTTCAAACCGGCTTTCCAGCAAATCCAAAGTTTGCGCCAAAGCATACAGCAACGGCTGACGGCGGCTGAGCTTCACATCCGAAATCGAATACGGCAAAGCCTGGCTGCCTGCCTGCGCCTGTCCAAAAACAGCTTCGATGAACGGGCTGTACGGCTCGATGTTCGGCGTCAACACGGCAATATCGTGCGGCTGCCAGTCGGGATTTTTTTGCAACACCAGCGACAGCTCTTCTTTCAAAATCTGCAATTCGCGCAAAGGGCTGTGTGCTGCGACGATTTTGACGGAACCGTCATTCAGCAGCTCGTCCGGCTCGACACACACTGGATTGCCATCCGCATCGTGAACCTGAACCAGAGCCTGCTGCGCACCTGCTTCGCTTTCTTCCTGTTGGTATAAGCGTTCAGACGGCATGATTAAGTTTTGGATATCGTTTTGCAGGCAATGCAACAAGGTATCGTCTTTTCCCTCTTCATAAACCTGAATATCCTGCTCGGTTTCCACTTCCGACAGAAAATCAAAGAAATCGCGCCCCTGCTTGCCCAAAGAAGCCAACAGCGGATGCCCTGCCTGCGACAAATCCGCCTCATCGCCCCTTTTTAAAATCTGCGCCTCATCGATGACCTCGCCCCAATATTGGCTGCTCGGGTTGAGCGCAAACACAAACACATCGCAATGCTTGGAAATTTGGTGCAGCAGTTGCAGATACATCGGCGCCATTGTCGAAATGCCGAATACGAACAACCTTTGCGGCAAGACCGATTTATCCAACTGCGCCAACAACTTTTCCCACAAGGCCACGCGGTGCGGCGCCGATTGGCTGCCATCGTCCAAATAACGCCACAGCCGTGCCTGCCAATCCTCATCATCGCCCAAACCCAGCAGCTTCCCGGCCTGCCACGCATCAATCCAATCCGGCCGGTACACCAAATATTGGTCGAAAATATCGGCCATTTGTCCGGCAAGCTGATAATCCGCCGAGGCCGAACTGTGCAAATAACTTTCCAGCTTCAGGCGTACGTTTTCGTATTCCGGGGCCGTCTGAAACACTTCGCTGCGGAACAAATCCAGCAAACGCCAGCGCATGACTTCAGGCGAAAACGGACTGAGCGGCGGCACATCGGGAACCAATTTGCGCATCAGCTGCCACGCCAAACCGGCAGGCAGACTGAACTTCAAATTCGCCGCCACGCCGAGTTTGCGCGCGAAAAACACATTCAGATAACGCCGCATCCCCTGGCTCTGCACCACCACTTCTTCCTGTGCCAATACAGCATCCAAAGGCAAGGCCTGATGAATATGCGCGCACATTTCGGCAAGCGCTTCCAAACGGTCAGACTGATAAAGATAAAACATAGCAGACAATCTAAAAAACAATTGCCCGCATTATAATGCCATTAGGACAAATGCTTCAGCAGAAGCGGCAAACAAAAACACAGGCCGTCTGAAACACATCGCTTCAGACGGCCTAAAACAAACCCATCGGCAGCCAATTATTAATTATTTATCGACCCCTGTACAAACCGGCTTCTCCTATCCTATAATTTCCCACATTCGGAATGTAGCGCAGCCCGGTAGCGCACTTCGTTCGGGACGAAGGGGTCGGAGGTTCGAATCCTCTCATTCCGACCAAATACAAAACCTGCTTGAGTCCAAGCAGGTTTTTTACATTCGGCAAGCCTATATTTCCGGCGGGAAAGGCGCGCCTTCGGGATGTTTGTAGCGGTTGTACATAAACAAATATTGTTCCGGAAAACGGCGTATCCAATATTCGGTATTTTCATTGATCACGCGCGCGTCGTTCTCCTTATCGCCGTTCAATTCGCCGCGCAAAGGCTCGATGTGCAAGACAAAGCCTTTACCGTCGGGCAGACGCTCGCCGCAGAAAAACAAAGCCTTCACGCCTTTGACTTGCGCCAGCTTACCCGCCAACGTCATGGTGTAGGCAGGTTTGCCGAAAAAGTCCACCCACACGCCGTCGCCTCCTTCTTCCGGAGACGGTACATGGTCCGGCAACACAATGGTCGCTTCGCCGCCGCGCAGCGCTTTGATGATTTGTTTGACGCCCTGAATGCTGGTCGGTGCAGTCTTGCCTTTACCGCGCACGCGCCCTGCCTGCATCACCGCATCAAATGCCTTGATTTTCGGCGGCTTGTACATCGCCGTCAGCGGAAACGGCAGTTGCTGGCTGATGTAGCGGCCGGCCAAATCATAGCTGCCGATGTGCGGCGTGATAAACAGCAAACCCTCGCCCGCGCTCAAGGCCGTCTGAACATGTTCCCACCCGTTGACGCTGACAAACAGGTTTTCAATTTCCTCAGGCCGTCTGAAAAACGCCACCGGCAATTCCAAGCCGCCTTTTGCCGTTTCACGGAAAACTTTTTTCACCGCCTCATCCGTCGGGTTCAAACCGGCAAGTTTCATGTTTTCGAAAACACGCCGGCGATCTTTCGACAGCACGCAGAAACCCAAACTGCCCAGCAGATTGCCTAATTTGTGCAACCAAGCCAAAGGCAGAGCGGCCAAAAATTTAAAAACAAAGGTAACAAGCGTTTGCATAAGGTTTTACCAAAATGAAGTGGACAGATTGTAAACGAAACAGCCGTCTGAACAAAACAGACTTCGGGCAAATATATTGCGGCACACCTGCTTTTCTGCTACTATCCGCGCTGCATTAAGAGTTGGGAATTCCATGCCAACCTGCTTTTCAAACGGAAAGGTAAGGTGGACGGTTGAAAAACCGATGTGGCTCGCCAGAGCAATCCAAACCCGCTTAATGCGGGAATTTTTTTGCCTGTAAGAAACGCGCAACAGGATTCCGAAACAGCAGACAAGTGCGAATGTTTCTCACTTGTATAGAGAAAAAGCGGAGTTTTTGTTATGATTTCCGCTGTCCGAAATAAAAGGCCGTCTGAAAACACAGCAGCCTGTTTTTAATGAAAGAATAGCAATGAGCGAATATCTGTTTACTTCCGAATCGGTATCCGAAGGCCATCCGGATAAAGTTGCCGACCAAGTGTCCGATGCGATTTTGGATGCCATCTTGGCGCAAGACCCCAAAGCACGTGTCGCCGCGGAAACCTTGGTTAACACAGGCTTGTGCGTATTGGCAGGCGAAATTACCACTACTGCCCAAGTGGACTACATCAAAGTCGCACGCGAAACCATCAAACGCATCGGCTACAACTCCTCCGAGCTGGGCTTTGATGCCAACGGCTGCGCGGTCGGCGTGTACTACGACCAACAATCTCCGGACATCGCCCAAGGTGTGAACGAAGGCGAAGGCATCGACTTGAACCAAGGCGCAGGCGACCAAGGTTTGATGTTCGGCTACGCCTGCGACGAAACCCCGACCCTAATGCCGTTTGCCATCTATTACAGCCACCGCCTGATGCAACGCCAAAGCGAATTGCGCAAAGACGGCCGCCTGCCTTGGCTGCGCCCTGATGCAAAAGCCCAACTGACCGTGGTTTACGACAGCGAAACTGGCAAAGTAAAACGCATCGACACCGTCGTCCTATCTACCCAGCACGATCCTGCCATCAGCCATGAAGAACTGAGTAAAGCCGTGATTGAGCAGATTATCAAGCCCGTTTTGCCGTCTGAACTGCTGACTGACGAAACCAAATACCTGATCAACCCGACCGGCCGCTTCGTTATCGGCGGCCCGCAAGGCGACTGCGGTTTGACCGGCCGTAAAATCATCGTCGATACCTACGGCGGTGCGGCTCCGCACGGCGGCGGCGCATTCTCCGGCAAAGACCCGTCCAAAGTGGACCGTTCCGCCGCTTACGCCTGCCGCTATGTTGCAAAAAACATCGTAGCCGCCGGTTTGGCAACCCAATGCCAAATCCAAGTTTCCTACGCCATCGGCGTTGCCGAACCGACTTCGATTTCCATCGATACTTTCGGCACCGGCAAAATCAGCGAAGAAAAACTGATCGCCCTGGTTCGCGAACATTTCGACCTGCGCCCTAAAGGCATCGTCCAAATGCTCGACCTACTGCGCCCGATTTACAGCAAATCCGCCGCCTACGGCCACTTCGGCCGCGAGGAACCTGAATTTACTTGGGAGCGCACCGACAAAGCAGCCGCATTGAAAGCAGCCGCAGGCGTGTAAAAAAATAATAAAGGTCGTCTGAACGGGAGTTTCAGACGGCCTTTTTACATCTAAATATTAAAAACCTTTTTACGAACGACACATCGTATTTTCACAAAAACAGCGCAACGAAATTTTGGATTGCTATGCTGTCCTTGTGAATCTACATAAATAAAATTGAAAGAATACATCATGAAAAAATGGCTGCTGGCTGTTTTGCCTGCCACCGCACTGGCTGCTCCGCCTCAAGGCTTTTATCAAAATTACAAAGACTGGGACATTACTTGCGACAATACCGGCACCTGCCGTCTTGCCGGCTATCAGGCGGACGAAACAGAAACGCCGGTTTCCATCTTGTTTACCCGAAAAGCGGGGGCGAATGCCGTCGTTGCCGGCGAAGTCTCCCTACTGCCGTTTAACGACGATGACCGCCAATTCGCCCGCGTGGCAGCCCGCAGCGAAGTGATGCTGAACGGCAAATCACTGGGCAAATTGGCGTTGAACAAAAAAGGCACAGGCAAATTGAGCAGCGCGCAAACCAACGCCTTGCTCGAAGCGTTGAAAAAAGAAAGCAAAATCAGCATCCGCGCGGGAAAATATGAATGGCACTTGTCCGATAAAGGCGCGGCGGCGGCAATGTTGAAAGCGGACGAATTCCAAGGTCGTCTGAATACGCCTTCCGCGCTGATTCGCAAAGGCGGCAGCAGTCAGGCAGTCCTCAGTCCGCAGCCCAAACCCGTCATCCGCGCCGTTGCCGTGCCGAAAAAAGAGGGCGATATGCTGGAACAAGGCACACCGCGCCACAGCGCCGTCATGAAGCTCTTGAGCGACAGCAACCGCGTTTCCGAAGGCGACGATAATTACTGTTACGCCCTGCACAATAAAGAGCAAATGGATTGGAACCGCAGCCTGTATGTCCATCCGCTCAACGATCGTCAGGTTTTGATTTCGGCCATCTGTATCGGCGGTGCTTATCAAACCAGCGGCTACTATGCCATTGCCGATAAAGAATTGACCAAAATTGAACAAGTGCTGCCGCCAATGACATACGGCGGGCACGGCGGATTCGATGAGAAAACAGCCACCCTTAGCGGCAGCTTCAAAGGCCGAGGGATCGGCGACTGCTGGTCTGGCAATGCAGCGGTGTGGGACGGTAAAACGTTTGTCCGCAGTGAGGAACACACCACCGGTTCATGCAAAGGCTTCACAGGCGGCGCGTGGCTGATGCCTATTTTTGAAGCCCGTGTTGAACGTTAAAATACACGGAATATTTACGATAGAAAGCAAAGGCCGTCTCAAAATTCCCGTTTTCAGACGGCCTTTTTCCTTATACAATAGCCACTTGAATTTCTATATACATTCTGAATAAAGGATACGGATTATGTTCGGCAAACAACTTTTTGAAGAAGTCAGCTCCAAAATCAGCGAAACCATCGCCAACAGCCCTGCCAAAGACATGGAAAAAAACGTTAAAGCCATGCTCGGCAGCGCGTTCAACCGCATGGATTTGGTGACCCGCGAAGAATTCGACATCCAACAACAGGTTTTGATTAAAACCCGTACCAAACTGGCTGAATTGGAAGCCCGTTTGGCCAAACTCGAAGCCGCTCAAGAGCCTGAAGAAGCTGCTTTAAAAGCGGCCGAAGCTGCTGCGGAAGAAGCTGTTGCCGAAATCAAACAACAAACTGAAGCTGCTGAATAAGGCCGTCTGAAACATGTCGCTTGCTTTGGTTTACAGCCGCGCCTTAAGCGGCATGAATGCGCCGTTGGTCGAAGTGGAAGCCCACCTTGCCAACGGCTTGCCACATTTCAATATCGTCGGTTTGCCCGATACTGAAGTCAAAGAAAGCCGCGATCGTGTGCGTGCCGCCATCATCCAAAGCGGCTTCGACTTTCCCGCCAAGAAAATTACCGTCAACCTCGCACCGGCCGACCTCCCAAAAGAATCCGGCCGTTTCGATTTGCCGATTGCCTTAGGCATTCTTGCCGCATCGGGACAAATCAATCCTGAAAAGCTCTCGCAATATGAGTTTGCGGGAGAATTGGCGCTGTCCGGACTGCTGCGTCCCGTACGCGGCGCACTGGCCATGGCATGGCAGGGAATGCAGGCCGGCCGCTCATTCGTCTTGCCGCAAGAAAATGCCGAACAGGCTGCCGTTATGCGCGGTATCGCGGTTTATGGAGCGCGTTCTTTGGGCGAAGTGGCCGCCCATTTAAACGGCATCGAACCGTTGACACAAACCGAATGCAAACTGCCACAAAGGCCGTCTGAACAAAGTAAAATTCCTGATTTAGCTGATGTTAAAGGCCAGCATACCGCTCGCCTTGCTTTGGAAATCGCAGCGGCAGGCGGACACAGCCTGCTGATGATGGGTCCGCCGGGTACAGGCAAATCCATGCTTTCGCAACGTTTGCCCGGTATCCTTCCGCCTTTGACCGAAGACGAATTGGTCGAAGTATGGGCATTGCGTTCGCTCCTGCCCAACCATCAACAGCAACTTGACAGCAACCGTCCTTTCCGCAGTCCTCATCACAGCGCTAGCTCGGCTGCTATGGTGGGTGGCGGTTCAGACCCGCGTCCGGGCGAAATTTCATTGGCACACCACGGTGTGTTGTTTTTAGACGAATTGCCCGAGTTTGACCGTAAAGTATTAGAAGTATTGCGCGAACCTTTGGAAAACGGCGAAATCCATATTTCCCGCGCCGCACGCCAAGCAGTTTATCCGGCCAAGTTCCAACTTGTCGCTGCCATGAACCCCTGCCCTTGCGGCTATCTTGGTCATCCATCCAAACCTTGCCGCTGCACGCCTGAAAGCGTTGCCCGCTACCGCAACAAAATTTCAGGGCCATTGCTCGACCGTATTGACTTAACCATCGAAGTACCCAGCCTTTCTGCTGCCGAGTTGATGCAACAAGAAGCAGGCGAATCCAGTGCCACCGTATTGGAACGCGTTACCGCCGCACGCAAAATCCAATACAACCGACAAGGCAAAGTCAATGCCGAACTGAGTGTCAGCGAGCTCGATGGTAAAGCCCGTATCCAAAAAGAAGCGCAAGAAGCCTTGGGAACCATGCTTGAAAAACTATCCCTTTCCGCCCGAAGTTTCCACCGTATCATGCGCGTCGCCCGTACGCTGGCCGATTTGGCAGGCGACGAAGAAGTCAGCAAAACCCATGTGATGAAAGCCATCGGCTTCCGTCGCGCCCTTTAACTTTTCAGACGGCCTGAATCTTTATGTTTAAGTAAAACTAGAGTAAACAAAGCATCAGGATTTTGCCGTCCATAACGGTTATTGATAAAATATCGAATCCAAACTCAGACAGTCTCCCTTCAGGCCGTCTGAACACATTATTACAAGGTAAGTCATGAAAAAATCTACACAATATGGCAAAGGCTTGGCCGGTTTCTTTTTCGGCCTGATACTGGCAACAGGTATTATTGCCGGTATTTTGTTCTTCTTGAACCAAGGCAACCAAAACGTTTTCAAAGAGCTGACTCAGCCTAAACAAAGCGAAGAACCTGAAATCCTGAAACCTCAGGACAAAGCAGAGAAACGCCCAACCACCGACACTTCATCTACCCAAGCAGATGAAGAAAAAGCCAAAGCAGAAAAAGAAGCTGCTGAGAAAGAAGCCAAAGCTAAAGAAGAGGCTGAAAAGGCTGCCAAAGAAGCTGAAGAAAAAGCTCAAGCGGAAAAAGAAGCTCAGGAAAAAGCCGAACAAGCAGAACGTGAAGCCAAAGAAAAAGCAGAGAAAGCCGCTACCGATAAAGCCGAACGTGAAGCCAAAGAAAAAGCTGAAAAAGCCGCCGCCGACAAAGCCGAACGTGAAGCCAAAGAAAAAGCCGCAAAAACGGAAGCAGAAAAAGAAGCCGCCAAGAAAAAACTGTCCGAGAAAAAAGCCGAATTAGAGAAAAAACGCGCAGAAAAAGCCAAAGCTGAAAAAGAAGCTACTGATAAAACTGCAAAAGATAAAAAAGCGGCCGACCAACTGACCGACAAACAAAAAGAGCGTGCCGAGCGCAAATTGGCTGAGAAAAAAGCAGCCGAAGCCAAAAAACAAAACAAGCCGACACCTGAGCAAATCCTCAACAGTGGCAGCATCGAAAAAGCACGTAAAGCCGCAAATGCCTCTGCAACAAAAGAAAGCAGTAAACAGTCAGCAGAAAAAGCCGAAGCGACTGCCAACAGCGGTAAAAAAGCCTTCCTGCAACTTGGTTCATATGCAGACCGCTCCAGCGCAGACTCACAACGTGCCAAACTGGCTATTTTAGGTGTTTCTTCCAAAGTGGTTGAATCGCAAAACGGCGACAAAACCATTTACCGAGTTCAAAGTAACACCATGCCGCAGGAAGCCGCTGTAAAACTGCAAAAAAACCTGCAAGGCCATAATATCAATAGCTTGATTCGTTCTACCAAATAATGGAATCACTGATGAAGCAGCGTATAAAACAAACCATTGCCGCACTCAGCCTGAGCCTGCTCAGTCTGAGTGCGCAGGCTGCTACCGAGGGCGTGGACTATACTGTCCTCAGTCGCCCTATTCCGCAGCAACAAGCTGGAAAAATTGAAGTGCTAGAATTTTTCGGCTACTTCTGCGTCCATTGTTACCATCTCGATCCAGTTTTGTTGCAACACAGCAAAACCTTTGCCAAAGATGTTTCCTTGCGGACAGAACACGTCGTTTGGATGCCTGAAATGTTAGGCTTGGCCAAGGTTGCCGCAGCCGTCAATCTTTCAGATTTGAAATATCAAGCCAATCCAGTCATCTTCAAAGCAGTTTACGAACAAAAAATCAACCTGGCTGATGCAAATGTATTCCGATCATGGGTTGGTAAACAGACAAGTTTTGACAGTAAAAAACTGCTTCAAGCCTACAATAGCCCTGCTGCCGCGTCGGCTGCTGCAAAAATGCAGCAATTGACGGAAACTTATCGAATTGAAAACACACCAACTGTCATTGTCGGTGGTAAATACAAAGTTAATTTCAATGGTGGCGACTGGAAAGTCGGTATGAAAACCATAGATGACCTCATCGTCAAAGCCCGTCGCGAACAATCCTCAAAACCACTTTAACTATTCAACAAAAGAAAGACGGCCTCAAGGCCGTCTGAAAACTTATGGACATTCTGATTTTATTTAAAGCACTTATTCTCGGTATTATCGAAGGTTTAACCGAGTTCCTCCCTATTTCAAGTACCGGTCACTTGATTGTATTTGGCGACTTAATGAATTTCCAAAGTAACGGTAAAGTATTCGAAATTGCCATCCAGCTCGGTGCCGTATTAGCCGTCGTATTCGAATATCGCCAACGATTTACCCATATCATAAAAGGACTAGGTAAAGAGCGAACAGCCAATCGCTTTGTGCTGAATTTATTTATCGCATTCATCCCCGCTGCGATTGTTGGCCTCTTATTCAGTAAACAAATTAAATTGCATCTTTTCAACCCGATTACCGTTGCTACCATGCTGGTATTAGGTGGCTTCTTCATTTTATGGGTTGAAAAACGCCAAACAACAGCCAAACCTAAAGTCAACCATGTTGATGATATGCGCCCAATTGACGCATTTGTTGTAGGATGCGCCCAAATTTGCGCCCTTATCCCTGGTACATCACGTTCAGGCAGTACCATCATGGGCGGTATGTTGTGGGGACTGGAACGTAAAACAGCTACCGAATTCTCCTTCTTCCTTGCCGTACCGATGATGATTGCGGCAACAGGTTACGACATTTTAAAAAACTACAAACTCTTTACCTTGCAAGATGTCGGACAAATTGCCATCGGTTTTATCGCAGCATTTATCGCCGGTTTATTGGCAGTAAAAGCTTTGCTGAAATTTGTTTCCAGTAAAAACTATGTTCCTTTTGCCTACTACCGCATCGTATTCGGTGGTCTGATTCTCCTTACTTGGATGCTGGGCTGGGTCAGCTGGAGCGAATAACCCCTCTCCCTAAAGGACGTGCCTGTGCACGTCCTTTTTCTTTATCCACCTCCTCCCTTTCGATCAGGTTTCTACCCCATAAAAGGCCGACACTCCGCATCATTACCCCTAAATATCTCCTCACCGTCCGTACAGCTTCCCTTACCCTTCATCTTCCCGCACACCA
>NZ_JBQCTZ010000101.1:0-12803 GCF_051963715.1 Neisseria sp. P0001.S005
TTTATTATTATTGAAAATAATACAATTCAAACAATAATATCAATAATATGAATGATACGGGCATTTGAGTATCTGACGAACCTTGCGGTTCGTTGCCCTCTCCCTAACCCTCTCCCACGGGGAGAGGGAATCAGGTTGCTGAAAATTAGAGAACGTAGGATTGAAAATCAGATGGTAGGCAAACCTGAAAATGTTCGGGTTTGGCAGCTTAATCCCCTCTCCCCGTGGGAGAGGGCAAGCAAGCCGCAGGCTTGCCTCTTTGGCAAAAGATACGACCCTGTCCTCCCAATAAATCTATATCCGAAAGCATCTTCATGCAGAATCAAGCCAAACCATGAATAAGTTTTTCACCCACCCCATGCGGCCGTTTTTCGTCGGTGCGGCGGTGCTTGCCATACTCGGCGCGTTGGTGTTTTTCATCAGCCCCGGTGCCGTCATTTTGCACCGCCAAATCTTCTTAGAACTCATGCTGCCTGCGGCATACGGCGGCTTCCTGACTGCAGCCATGCTCGAATGGACGGGTTATAAAGGCCGTCTGAAACCTGTCGCTACTTTGATGGCGGCATTGCTGCTCGCTGCATCTGCCATACTGCCCTTTTCGCCGCAAACTGCCTCGTTTTTTGTCGCCGCCTATTGGCTGGTATTGTTGCTGTTCTGCTCTTGGCTGATTTGGCTCGACCGAAACACTGACAACTTTGCCCTGCTAATGCTGCTCGCCGCATTTACTGCTTTTCAGACGGCCTATGCCACGAATGGCGATTTGAACTTACTTCGCGCGCAAGTACATCTGAACATGGCAGCTGTCATGTTTGTATCCGTCCGCGTCAGCATTCTTTTGGGCGCGGAAGCCCTTAAAGAATGCCGTCTGAAAGACCCTGTTTTTATTCCAAATATCGTTTATAAAAACATCGCCATTACTTTCCTGCTCTTGCACGCCGCCGCCGAACTTTGGCTGCCCGCGCAAACCGCCGGTTTTACCGCGCTTGCCGTCGGATTCATCCTGCTCGCCAAGCTGCGTGAGCTCCACCATCACGAACTCCTGCGCAAACACTACGTCTGCACTTATTACCTGCTCCAGCTCTTTGCCGCCGCAGGCTATCTGTGGACAGGCGCGGCAAAACTGCAAAATCTGCCCTCCTCCGCCCCATTACACCTGATTACCCTCGGCGGCATGATAGGTGGCGTGATAATGGTGTGGCTGACCGCCGGACTGTGGCATAGCGGCTTTACCAAACTCGACTACCCAAAACTCTGCCGCATTGCCGTCCCCCTGCTCTTTATGGCCGCCATCTCACGCGCTTTCTTGATGAACGTGAACCTGATATTTTTCATCACCGTTCCTGCGATTCTGACCATCGCCGTGTTCGTACTGTATCTTTTCACGTTTGTACCGATATTTCAGGATAATGCGTTTACGGATGATCCGGAATAAAACAAAAGGCCGTCTGAAACTTTCAGACGGCCTTAGCTTTAAATAAATGCTTTATTTGTTGGCGTTTAAATAAAGATTAATCAGACGTGTAGTGGAGCTGTCGTGTTTTTGCACTTCGGTCTCGCCGGTCAATTCGGCAAGAATGGTTTTGGCCAGTTGTTTGCCGAGTTCTACGCCCCATTGGTCAAAGCTGTTGATGCCCCAAATAATGCCTTGAACGAAAGTTTTGTGTTCGTACATGGCAATCAGGCTGCCCATATTGCGCGGGTTGATTTTATCCATGAGGATAAGGTTGGTCGGGCGGTTGCCGGAGAAGGTTTTGTGCGGAACAAGCTCTTCGATACGCGCTTCGTCCATGCCTTGTGCTTGAAGCTCGGCACGTACTTCGTCCGGCGTTTTGCCGCGCATAAAGGCTTCGGCTTGGGCAAAGACGTTCGCCAACAGGATTTCGTGGTGGCCTTGCAAATTGCTGCGTTTTTCAAGAGAGGCGATGAGGTCAATCGGTGTGATGTGCGTACCTTGGTGCAGCAGTTGGAAGAAGGCGTGCTGGCCGTTGATACCGGTTTCACCCCAAATAATCGGGGAAGTTTCGTAACCGACCGGTTTACCGTCAAGGGTCACTTGTTTGCCGTTGCTCTCCATATCGAGCTGCTGGATGAATTTGGGCAGACGGTGGAGATGTTGGTCGTAAGGCGCGATAACGTGGCTGCCGCCACCGTAGTAGTTGATGTACCAAATGCCGATAAGGGCAAGGATAACCGGCAGGTTGCGCTCCAGCGGCGTGTTGATGAAGTGTTGGTCCATCAAGTGCGCGCCGTTGAGCATTTCGATGAAGTTTTCTTCGCCGAGATACAGCATAATCGGCAGGCCGATGGCCGACCACAGGCTGTACCGTCCGCCGACCCAATCCCAGAATTCAAACATATTGGCGGTATCGATACCGAATTCGGCAACGGCTTTTTGGTTGGTCGATACGGCAACGAAGTGTTTGGCCACGGCGCTTTCATCGCCTGCATGATCCAAGAACCATTTACGCGCGGTCAGGGCGTTGGTCAGGGTTTCTTGGGTGGTAAAGGTTTTGGACGCAATAATGAACAGCGTAGTTTCAGGGTGGACTTTGGACAATACGTCGCGCAGTTGGGAGCCGTCCACATTGGAGACGAAGTGCATGTTCAAACGCGGATGGCCGAAAGGCTTGAGCGCGGTACACATCATCAGAGGGCCGAGGTCAGAGCCGCCGATACCGATGTTGACGACGTCGGTAATGACTTGATTGGTATAGCCCAACCAGCTACCGCTGCGGACTTCATGCGCGAACTCGCCCATGCGTTGCAGGACATGGTTGACCTTAGGCATGACATCTTCGCCATCCACGACGATAGGGGCATTGGTGCGGTTGCGCAGGGCAACGTGGAGTACGGCGCGGTTTTCTGTCGTATTGATTTTTTCGCCGTGGAACATTTGCTGCATCCGTTCCGGCACGCCTGCTTCACGAGCCAACTCGAACAACAGTGCCATGGTTTCGTCGTTGATACGGTTTTTAGAATAATCCAAAGTCAGGCCGCCAACCTGCAGCCAGTAGCGCTCGGCACGTTCGGGATCTTGCTCGAACATTTCGCGCATGTGTTGTTCTTTGGTTTCGTCAAAATGTATCCATAATTTTGACCAAGCCGGTAAATCGTGAAGGTGTTTCATCGGATGCTCTCCTGGATAGTGGACAGTTTTGTTGAGAAAACGGCCGTGAGGTCGTCTGAAACGGGAACGGGATGGTTTCCGTTTTTTGAGGTTTCAGACGGCCTTGATATGGGACGAGGCCGTCTGAAAATGTCAGTGAAGAATCAATCTTTATCGTATTCGATGTGCTTGTTATGTATGCTTTTTTTACTTTTCTGCAGTTGCGTGCTGGCAGTGTCGCCCAAACGCAAGGCCAAGCCGATGGCAAAAATGTCGATAACGGCCAGCTGCAGAAGGCGGGACACCATAGGCGTATAAAGCTCGGCATTTTCCTGAGTGGCAATGCTCAATACGCAGTCAGCCATTTGAGCCAACGGCGAATCATTACGGGTGAGCGCGATAACGGCTGCGCCGTTTTCTTTGGCGATACTGGCCGCGTCCAACAATTCGATAGATGAGCCGGTATTGGAAATCGCCACCAACACATCCTGCTCGGTCAATACGGAAGCCGCCATCAGCTGGGTATGCGTATCGACATAGGCAACGGTGGACATACCGAAGCGGAAGAATTTGTGTTGCGCATCTTGGGCAACGATGCCGGAGTTGCCGACACCATAAAACTCAACGCGTCGCGCGTGCATCAGAATGGCAATCGCGTTTTCAAGCTCGGATTCTTTCAGGAAGCGGCGCTCGCCCAAAAGGGAGGCTGCGGCATTGCCCAATACTTTTTCGACCACGCTGCCCATGTTGTCATCGGCGTTTAATTCTTCATGAACGTAAGGCATGCCTTCGTGGCCGATGCTGGCAGACAAAGCGAGTTTGAACTCAGGCAAGCCTTTGTAACCCAAGCTGCGGCAGAAACGGATTACTGTCGGCTGACTGACGGACGCACGCTCGGCAATTTCCGCCACAGCGGCATGAACGAACCATTTCGGCTCGGCCAGCGCAGATTCGGCAACTTTGCGTTCCGCACCGGAGAGATTGGACAATGATTCGCTGATTTTGCTTAACATATACTCTACCCTTTGATTCTTTGACGTTCAGGACAAGGCACATTTTCGCACCCTGCCCTGCACCGCCGTTTGTGTGTTTAAACGTTATTTAAATGATTGTCTAATGCGACCGCCGCGCCGACGATGCCCGGAAACTCGCTCAATACGACATACACGGGAATGGCGGCAAGATAAGCCTCAAAGCGGCCTTTATTTTCAAAGCGGCTGCGGAACGGGGATGTTTTAAAGTAATCCAACACGCGCGGGATAATCCCGCCGCACAAATACACGCCGCCGCGCGCACCCAATGACAAAGCCAAATTGGAAGCAACCGTACCCAGCATGGCGCAGAAAATATCCAAAGTCTGACGGCAAATCGGCGATGTTCCGCTCAATGTCTTATCGGTGATTTCAGAAGGCTTCAGACGGCATTGTTTGATGTTGTCGCGTTTGGCCAATGCTTCGTAAATCAGGCTCAAACCTGCGCCGCTCAAGAAACGCTCGGCAGAAACATGGCCGTATTTGTTTTTAGCGTATTGCCAAATCAATACTTCCATATCGTCAAACGGCGGGAAGCTGGTATGGCCGCCCTCGCCTGCCAACGCTACCCAGCCGGCAGCGCTGTGCACCAAACCGCTGACACCCAAACCGGTACCCGGACCGATAACGGCTTTAGGCGCAAATTCGATTGGTTTTTGACCGCCGATTTGTATCAAGTCTTTCTTATCGGTTTTTGTTACCGCCAAAGCCTGGGCAGTAAAGTCGTTCAACAGAATCAACGTTTCAAAACCCAAAGCCTGGCGGGTGGTTTCGATGGAGAATGCCCAGTGGTGGTTGGTCATCTGCACCCAGTCGCCCAAAATCGGATTGGCAATCGCAAAGGCGGCGTGCAAGACTTTCGGACTGCCTGCGCGTTCCAAATAAGTTTTGGCGGCATCGACAATGGTGTCGTAATCCTGGCAAGGCAAGACTTCAGCCTTTTCAATGACCTGTGGTGCAGTTTCAAGCGCAAAACGGGCATTCGTACCGCCGATATCGGCGACCAAACGAGGATAAGCTTCAGTGTGCATAGTAGACATGGCAGTTAATTCCTTGGTGATTGAGAATCAGACTGGTCGGATATTCGGTATCGGCCCTTGCGGCGGCTTTATCAAATACTGCTTTTTTCTCTGCGCCTTGAATAGCCAAAAACACATTCGGCGTTTTGGCAATCGCACCCAAAGTCATGCTCACACGCTCATGCGGCGCGGTAACCGGCGTAGTATGAATCAATGTCGGGTCATTGGCTTCATTGATTGCGGCCTGTAATTGAGGCGCTTGAGGGAACAACGACGCTGTATGCCCGTCTGACCCCATGCCCAACACCAGCACGTCAGGTTGCTTGTAATGTTTCAATGCATAAGCAACGACAACTTCAGGTTGTAATTCAGTTTCAGACTTTCCGTCTTCAACAACAGGAATCCATGTGGCAACGGCCGCGTTATTTTTGAGCAGATATTCGCGTACCAAGCCTGTATTGCTGTCGGCATGCGTAGTCGGGACAATACGCTCGTCCACCAAAGTAATGCCGACGTTTTGCCAATTTAAATCTTTTTGCGACAAAGCCTCGAAAAACGCAATCGGCGAACGGCCGCCAGAAACGGCCAAAACCGCATGGCCTTTCTCATTCAACGCGGCTTGCAATGCGGCGGCAACGGCATCGGCGAGAGCTTGCGCAGCAGTTGCAGCATTTTCTTGTTCGTGCCAAACAAACATGTTTCGTCCTTTCATGGTTTCAGACGGCCTTTTGTTGGAAAACAAGGCCGTCTGAAAGAAATATTATTGCTCTTCGTGCCACTTGTTACCGTCACGGGCCAACAGCGCGCGCGCAGCTTCAGGACCCCAAGAATGGGCTTCGTAAGCATGCGGAGGCGTTGTATTGTTCGCCCAGTTTTCCAAAATCGGCATCACATATTCCCAAGCGGCTTCGAGTTCGTCACGACGGTTGAACAAAGCGAGTTTGCCGTTAATCACATCCAGCAGCAGGCGCTCATAAGCCTCGGCGCGGCGGCCTTCGACGGCTGTGCCCAAGTCCACACCAATCGGTGTCACTTCGACTTTGTTGCCTGCACCCGGGGTTTTCACTTGGGTGTAAAGGCGGACGGATTCGGTCGGTTGTAGTTCAATAACCAAACGATTCGGCGCAGGTTGGCTGTTATCAAAAATATGGTTTTGCAGCGGACGGAAGTTCAACACGATTTCCGCCACTTTGCCTGCCATGCGTTTGCCGGTACGCAGGTAGAAAGGTACGCCTTTCCAACGCTCGTTTTCGATTTCGGCTTTGATGGCGACATAGGTTTCAGTAAAACTGTCTTTCGGTACATCAACTTCTTCCAGATAGCCGTTCATACCGTTTGCTGCAACATATTGGCCGCGAATAACATTTTCGTTGACGGATTCGATGGTCAGCGGTTTCAGCGATTTGATGACTTTCACTTTCTCGTCGCGTACGGCATCGGCATCCAAGCTCGCCGGTGCTTCCATCGCAGTCATACAAAGCATTTGCATCAAGTGGTTTTGCACCATGTCGCGCAATGCGCCTGTAATGTCGTAAAACTCGCCGCGTTCTTCCACGCCCAACTGCTCGGCGATGGTCAGCTGTACGCTTTCAATATATTTGTTGTTCCACAAAGGCTCGAACATCACATTGGCAAAACGCAAGGCCAGCAGGTTTTGCAGGCTTTCTTTACCTAAATAATGGTCGATACGGTAGATTTGTTCTTCTTTGAAATAACGGGCCACATCTGTATTGATCTGTTGGGAAGAGGCCAAGTCCGTACCCAACGGTTTTTCCAAAACCACGCGCACGTTATCGGCATTCAAACCGATTTCAGCAAGGTTTTCACAGGCTTGCGCAAAGAATTTCGGCGCAGTTGAGAGATAGATCACGACATTCTCAGTATTCTTGCGCGCTTTTACCAAGTCGCCCAAAGCAATGAAGTCGTCTTTCTTTGTCACATCGACTTTTAAATACTCGAGACGTTGGATGAACGATGTCCACGCTTCTTCTGAGAAGTTTTGTTTGACATGGATTTTAGAATTCGTTTCCACTTTGGCCAAAAAGCCGGCGGTATCCAATTCGCTGCGGCTTACGCCCAAAATACGACCTTCGGGATGAAGCAAACCGGCTACATGCGCCTGATACAGGCAAGGCAAAAGTTTACGCATTGCCAAATCGCCGGTCGCGCCAAACAATACCAAATCAAAATTTGTCTGTGTACTCATCGTTTCATCTCTCGTTGAGGAAGCTTGCTTCAAAACTTTTGGACTGTCATCATCCATAAAAATCGATTAAAATCAAAAGCCTTTAAGCAACAAGCAATAAAAAACCAATCGCCTGCACCAAAATTTCAAACAAGCGGGCTAATGAGTAGTAATACTACACATGGCTACACATTTTGTCCATTCTCATTTTTACAAATTGTTTGATTTAACATAAAAGTTTGATGACTTTTGCAGCCTGCCATTTTACGAATTGACCATATCTCGATTTAAATCAAATTTCTTCCACTTAGTAAATTATTTTGTAACAAAATTACAGATTTTGTACTATAATATGCGGACACTTCGAAGAGAAATCTTCAACATTTCAGACGGCCCATATTATTCATTCCCACAGCTCAAGGCCGTCTGAAGAAAACACCCAATACAAAAATCAGAAACGCGCAAACAAAATCCCTATCATATCGTTTAGCCAGGAGACCGCACATGAACCCCACTCCTATTCACCCGAAACTCGCCGAAATTACCGAGCGCATCATCGAGCGCAGCCGCCCGACGCGTGAAAAGTATCTGGCGAAAATCCGCAGCGCCAAACAGATGGGACGCTTAGAGCGCAACCAGCTCGGCTGCAGCAACTTGGCACACGGCTATGCCTCCATGCCTAAGAGCATCAAAATCGAAATGCTTCAGGAAACCGTCCCCAACTTAGGCATCATCACTGCCTACAATGACATGGTTTCCGCACACCAGCCGTTTAAAGACTTCCCCGACCAAATCAAAGACGAAGCACAGAAAAACGGCGCGACCGCCCAAGTCGCCGGCGGCACACCAGCCATGTGCGACGGCATCACGCAAGGCTACGCTGGTATGGAATTGTCGCTGTTTTCCCGCGACGTGATTGCCATGAGTACCGCCATCGGTCTGTCGCACCAAATGTTCGACGGCAGCCTGTTTATGGGCGTGTGCGACAAAATCGTACCGGGTTTGATGATCGGCGCTTTGTCTTTCGGTCATATTCCGGGCATCTTCGTTCCGGCAGGCCCGATGTCCAGCGGTATCGGTAATAAAGAAAAAGCCCGTACCCGCCAGCTTTTCGCCGAAGGTAAAGTCGGTCGCGATGCCTTGCTTGAAAGCGAAATGGGCTCTTACCACAGCCCGGGTACTTGTACCTTCTACGGCACCGCCAACTCCAACCAAATGATGATGGAAATGATGGGTGTACACCTTCCTGCCGCCGCCTTCGTCCATCCCTATACCGACCTGCGCGAAGCTCTGACCCGCTACGCAGCCGGACACCTCGCACGCGGCATTAAAAACGGCACCATCAAACCATTGGGCGAAATGTTGACTGAAAAATCCTTCATCAACGCCCTGATCGGCCTGATGGCGACCGGCGGTTCGACCAACCACACCATGCACCTCGTCGCCATGGCGCGTGCCGCAGGCGTGATTTTGAACTGGGACGACTTTGACGAAATTTCTTCCATCATCCCATTGCTGATCCGTGTGTATCCCAACGGCAAAGCCGACGTGAACCACTTTACCGCAGCAGGCGGCCTGCCTTTCGTTATCCGCGAATTGCTGGACGCAGGCCTATTGCACGACGATGTCGATACCGTTGTCGGACACGGTATGCGCCACTACACCAAAGAGCCTTTCCTCATCGACGGCAAACTCGAATGGCGCGAAGCCCCTGAAACCAGCGGCAATGAAGACATCCTGCGCAAAGCCGACAACCCGTTCTCCCCAGACGGCGGTTTGCGCCTGATGAAAGGCAACATCGGTCGCGGCGTGATTAAAGTGTCCGCCGTGCGCGAAGGCTGCCGTATCATCGAAGCGCCCGCCATCGTGTTCAACGACCAACGCGAAGTGTTGGCTGCGTTTGAACGCAGCGAGTTGGAACGCGATTTTGTCTGCGTTGTCCGCTACCAAGGCCCGCGCGCCAACGGTATGCCCGAGTTGCACAAACTGACCCCGCCTTTGGGCATCCTGCAAGACCGCGGCTTTAAAGTGGCACTGCTGACCGACGGCCGTATGTCCGGCGCATCCGGCAAAGTTCCGGCCTCCATCCACATGACGCCTGAAGCCCTGATGGGCGGCAATATCGCCAAAATCCGTACCGGCGACTTGATCCGCTTCGACTCCGTTACCGGCGAACTCAACGTCCTGATCAACGAAGCCGAATGGAACGCCCGCGAAGTCGAACGTATCGACTTGAGCGCGAACCAACAAGGTTGCGGCCGCGAACTTTTCGCCAACTTCCGCAGCATGACCAGCAGCGCAGAAACCGGCGCCATGAGCTTCGGCGGCGAATTTGCCTAAACCCTTTTCAGACGGCCTTTTAAAACAATCAGGCCGTCTGAAACCATGTTAACGAACCTATTACGATACAGTCCCCAACGGAGACCTAAAATGTCCAAACTGACCCCACGCGAAATCCTGACCGCCGGCGCAGTTGTGCCTGTGATGGCGATTGACGACTTGAGCACTGCCGTCGATTTGTCCCATGCCCTTGTCGAAGGCGGCATTCCCACCCTCGAAATCACCCTGCGCACCCCTGTCGGCCTCGACGCCATCCGCCTGATTGCCAAAGAAGTGCCCAATGCCATCGTCGGCGCAGGTACGGTAACCAATCCCGAACAGCTCAAAGCCGTCGAAGACGCAGGTGCGGTTTTCGCCATCAGCCCGGGTTTGCACGAATCCCTCGCCAAAGCCAGCCACAACAGCGGCATTCCCCTGATTCCCGGCGTTGCCACTCCGGGTGAAGTCCAACTGGCTTTGGAACACGGCATCGACACCCTCAAACTCTTCCCTGCCGAAGTCGTTGGTGGCAAAGCCATGCTCAAAGCCCTGTACGGCCCTTACGCCGATGTTCGCTTCTGCCCGACCGGCGGCATCAGCCTGGCAACTGCACCCGAGTACTTGGCACTGCCTAATGTCTTGTGCGTCGGCGGCTCATGGTTGACTCCAAAAGAAGCCATCAAAAACAAAGACTGGGATACCATCACCCGTCTGGCTCGCGAAGCTGCCGCTTTGAAACCAAAAGCCTAATCAGGTTATTAAGTTAAAAGAGAAAAGGCCGTCTGAATATAATTTCAGACGGCCTTTTCTTTACTGCAAGCATACTGAATCAAGCATTATTCAGCTTAATATTTATCCTAACTGGCGGCATTAACACACAAAGATTCAATCTTACCTGTCCTCGGGAAGCGGATAGTGTAACGTCCTTTCTGATCAATTTCGGCAAAGCTGAAGCGGTTTTCAGGCGCATCACCATCAGCCCCTACTTCCAAAGCAATTCGTTTGCCTTTCGGGTCTTTCACAACGACACCAGGACTGACAGGCGCGAATGAAAGCACTAAACCGGCATCTGCCGAACTATTAAAACCATACACTTGGCCACGTTTAACCTGTAAGGGTTGGTCAATGCAGCCTGTTTCGTTCAGAGGCAGCATTTTTTCAGCAGAGGTAAATGCCGCGCTCCCTAACCCTAAGGCAACAATCAGAGAAAAACTCAAATATTTCATATAGTTTCCTTTTAAAATTGAAATTTGAATGTAAACAGAAATTTAGCCAAATATACGCCTCATTCTAATTATCCTTTTCCCAACACTTTCCGTGCCGCTTCCACACCCCAATACAAAGCCTCTTCAAATACCGAATAGTTGCTTAAGTCACTGTGTGCAAACAACAATCTAAAATTTCGATTTCTGATTTTTAATAAAGCCTCATCGCTTAAATAGCCGGGCTTCGGCACGCTCATGCCATGCCCGCGAACGGTAATGTCAACATGGGAAACGTGCCGCCAAAAGCCTTCGCCGTAAGCAGTAAGCAAATCTTGGGCGGCAAGCTGGAGCAGCTCTTCGTCGCTTGCTTCAAGCAGCTGGCGGCGGACGGCTTGTGGCGTATCGTGGTTGAGCGCGGCGTAGGCGGTAAAAATCGTGCGTTCAGGACGGGTAACCCGGATAAGCTGGTTGGTCGCAACAACATAGCCCAGCCCTTGGCTGCCATAAACCACATTATCCCACGCAAGTTCGCTGTTGTTTTTTTCTTTCGGGAAACTGTGCAGTTCAAAATTGGAAACCAGCCATGGCGCGTATTCTGGGATGTCCAGACCAAATTGTTCGGGAGATTCAATAATGCGGGCAGCAACCATCAGCGGCATGGCGGAGATAACGTGTTGTGCGGTGACGGCAACGGTTTCGCCTTTTGCATTATCACGCAGCCACACTTCAATCCGGCCGTCTGAAAGCGGTTTGATTTTGACGGCGGAAGCATTAATTGAAGCAGGCTTCTCCAAACGGATACGGTTTTCAGACGGCCATTGCCAGCCTTCCTGCAAACCGGCATGACGGCGCAGGTTTTCGGAAAGATGTGCCAAACCTTCGGGCCAAGTGAGGACGGTTTCTGCATTGTTGCGGGCAGCAAAATAATGCAATCCGGCAAAGGCAGACACTTGCCCTATCCCTTGCCCGTAATCATCGCGGCAACAATAATCTAGATACCATAAAAGCTCGGTCGAGTGGTAACCTTCTTGCTCAAGCCATTGTTTAAACGTCAGATTATCGAGTTTGCGCCATGTTTCATCTGTCGATGACAGCGCAATTGGAATGGCAAAAATTTTCTTACCGTCATTGCCGTAAGCTTGTTTTAGACGGCCGATTAAATCAAAAAACCGTTTGGAATCCGCATCTTCTTTCGGCAATAAATGTTCCACCCATTTATCCTGATATAAGAGGCGCGATTCGGGCGCATAGACCAAATCGGTTTCCCTAAAGCTGCCGTCCGACTGCAAAATACCGAAATTCTCCAACATCTCGCGCACATACACGCTTTCTTTCGACGGCAAAGCCAAATAATGCGCACCACTCGGCGCTTTCAGGCCGTCTGAAGACGTATAGGCGGCATTGTTGCCATTACGTTCAAACCCTTCTGCCAACAATACATCGCGGTGATGATGCTTCGCCAAATACCACAACGCCCCCAAACCCGCCGCACCGCCACCGAGTATCAACGTATTGCATTCATAACGACTGGTCGGCGGACTGAGCAATTCCCCGTCGCGCAACAAATGCCCCAACGGCAAGCCGACACGGTTAATAGAAACCAGCGGTTTACGGTTGAGGTATTGGTAAGTTTGCCAAGAAAAAGCAGAGGCAGCGCCAAGCGCGGCAGTGTAACTGAGAAATTGACGGCGAGTTAGCATGTTTTATAAAAAGGTCGTCTGAAAAAATAAAAATGAAACGGTACAACGAGGTTAAACAGATCTCACGTTATTTATGCCCTGCCGAATAACCATGATAGGAGCTGCCGGAATGCGATGAGTCGCTGTCTTCCGCTTTGACATAGTTGAACAAGACGGTAAGGAAAATGATGAAAGCAAAGAAAATAATCGTCCCTACCCGTTCTTCTTCGTAATCACGATCGTTTTTATATCTGTCAGA
>NZ_JBQCTZ010000102.1:0-12668 GCF_051963715.1 Neisseria sp. P0001.S005
GCCTTTGGGCTGCGTAACGTACAGCATGCGCTTCTTCCAAAACAAAGTGACCGCCAAAGATTTCCAAGCCGCCGTTTCCGCCGCGCGTATCGAAATCCAGCGCATCAGCAAAATGATGAAGCGTACCGGTTGGGATTTCGCCATCGGCACCTCCGGTTCGGCAAAATCCATACGCGACGTTTTGGCGGTCGAATTGCCACAAGAAGCCGACATTACCGCCCAAGGCATGCGTTATCTTGCCGATAGGATTATCGAAGCCGGTTCGGTTAAAAAAGCCAAATTTGAAAACCTCAAACCCGAACGCATTGAAGTTTTTGCGGGCGGATTGGCCGTGATGATGGCGGCTTTTGAAGAACTCTCGCTGACTAAAATGACCGTTACCGAGGCCGCACTCCGTGACGGTGTGTTCTACGACTTAATCGGCCGCAGCCTCAATGTCGATATGCGCGAACAGACAACGGCAGAGTTCCAAAAACGCTACCACGTCAGCCTCAACCAAGCCAAACGCGTTGCCGATACCGCGCAAGCCTTTATGAACAGCCTGTGCCACGCCAAAAACGTAACCGTTCAAGAGCTTGCCCTGTGGAACCAATACCTCAGCCGCGCAGGTCGTTTGCATGAAATCGGCTTGGATATTGCCCATACCGGTTATCACAAACACTCCGCCTACATTCTCGAAAACGCCGATATGCCGGGCTTCTCACGCAAAGAGCAAACCATTTTGGCGCAACTGGTTATCGGCCATCGCGGCGACCTCAAGAAAATGGCGGACATTATCGGCAACAACGAAATCATGTGGTGTGCCGTATTGTCCCTGCGCCTGGCCGCCCTCTTCTGCCGTTCGCGCCTGCCGCTTGATTTGCCGCCGCAAACCCAGCTTCGCGTCGATGAAAACAACCACAGCTTTATCTTGCGCATCAACGCCCAATGGCTGGAGCAACACCCCCTTATCGCCGATGCGCTGGACTACGAAAGCGCGCAATGGCAAAAAATCGATATGCCTTTCTCGGTTCAAGCACAATAAACCGCGCTCCGTTATAATAGGCAGCTTTTCAAAATCCAAACCGCAGGCCGTCTGAAAACGACAGCCTGCCATACATCAAGGAAAACCATGAGAAAACCCCAACGCGGCTACGCCCGCCAAGACCGTGTCAAAGAACAAATCATGCGCGAGCTTGCCGAACTCGTCCGCACCGGCCTGAAAGACCCGCGCGCCGGTTTCATCACCATCAACGAAGTCGAAGTCACCCGCGATTACAGCCACGCCACCGTGTTCTATACCGTCCTCGACGACAGCACACGCGACATTACCGAAGAAGCTTTGGAACACGCCAAAGGCCATTTGCGCAGCGAATTGGCCAAACGCATCAAACTCTTCAAAACGCCCGAGCTGCATTTTAAATACGATGAATCACTCGAACGCGGCATGAGCATTTCCAGCCTGATCGACCAAGTGGCGGCGGAAAAATCGGTTGAAGACTGATTGATTAAAACACGCAGGCCGTCTGAACCCTTTCAGACGGCCTGAACATTAATATTCCTTAATTAATATGACTAATAAACCCACCAAACGCTCGATCAACGGCGTTCTTCTTCTCGACAAACCTGAAGGCCTTTCCAGCAACACAGCCCTGCAAAAAGCGCGACGCTTGTTCCGTGCCGAAAAAGCCGGGCATACCGGCGTACTCGATCCTTTGGCCACAGGGCTTTTGCCTGTTTGTTTCGGCGAAGCGACCAAGTTCGCCCAATATCTGATTGATGCCGACAAAGCATATACGGCCACGCTGAAACTGGGCGAAGCCAGCAGTACGGGCGATGCCGAAGGCGAAATCATTGCCACCGCACGCGCCGATATTTCATTGTCCGAATTTCAGACGGCCTGCCAAGCCTTAACAGGCGATATCCGCCAAGTGCCGCCTATGTTTTCCGCCCTCAAACACGAAGGCAAACCGCTGTACGAATACGCACGCAAAGGCATCGTTATCGAACGCAAAGCGCGCGACATCACCATTTACTCCATTGATATTACTGAGTTTGATGCGCCTAAAGCCGTGATAGACGTACGTTGCAGCAAGGGTACTTACATCCGCACCCTCAGCGAAGACATCGCCAAACACATCGGCACATTCGCCCACCTGACCGCCCTGCGCCGTACTGAAACCGCCGGTTTTACCATTGCTCAAAGCCACACGCTCGAAGCTTTGGCCGAATTGGACGAAGCCGAACGCGATGCCTTGTTGCTACCTTGCGATGTCTTGGTACAACATTTCCCCAAACTTGAGTTAAACGACTACGCCGTTACCATGCTCAAACACGGCCAACGCCCCCAATTTACCGAAGACATTTCCGCCGAGCAGCCCATCCGTGTGTACAGCAGAGACGGCACATTTATCGGACTGGTGGAATATCAAAAAGAAATAGGCCGTCTGAAAGCCTTGCGCCTGATGAATACCGCCGACAAATAACTTCCTGTAAAGAGAGCCGATCATGAAAGTCTATACCGCCGCCCAGATGCGCGAACGCGAACAAGCAGCCGTCGATAAAGGCACAAGTTTCGACCAACTGATGGAAAACGCCGGCAGCTCAGCCGCCCAAGACCTCATGCAGCGTCATCCTCAAGCCGGACGCGCCCTGATCGTTTGCGGCAAAAGCAACAACGGCGGCGACGGCCTAGTCATGGCAAGATATATGCAGGCGCAAGGTTGGCACATCGACATTCTGTTTTCACTCGGAGAAAACCTCTCCCCCTTGGCTCAAACCAATCGCGAACGCCTCAACGGTTTGCCCCATATTGAATTGATATCCGCACAAGAACTGGAAGGCCGTCTGAAAAAAGGTTACGACATCATTATCGAAGGCATATTCGGCACAGGCTTCAGCGGCGCGCTTCCAACCGAAATCGCCGCCCTCTGCCGCCAACTCAATCATTCAGACGGCCTGAAAGTCGCCCTCGATATTCCCACCGGCCTCAACTGCGACACCGCCGAAGCCGATCCCGACACATTCCGCGCAGACCTGACCTACACCTTTGCCGCCTACAAACCGGCACACTTAAGCGAGTCCGGCAAAACCTATTGTCAAGAAACCGTCTGTTTGCCTATTGGCATTGATTAAATGCCTATAAAAAACAACAGGGTGCAATTTTGCACCCTGTTATTTTTGCTTACTTCCAAATCTGCGCCAATTTAATCCCCAGCGCCGTCAAACCAAACGAACCGAAAACATGCAGACAGGTTGCCATCAAAGCTACGCCCCAACGTTGCGCCTGCATCAAACCCACCATTTCCACTGAAAAACCTGAAAATGTGGTCAAGCTGCCGAGAAAGCCGGTAATCCAAAGCAAACGCCATTGCGGATCGGTTAAGAGTTCCACCAATACACCGATCAGCAGCGCACCCAGCCAGTTTGCCGCCAATGTACCGATAGGAAAAGGCGCAGAAGACACCAGCACCAAGCCAAACAGCCAACGCAATACAGCCCCGACAGCGGCACCGCAAACAATGGGAAAAATATAAGCAAACATAACAAGTTAAACATTCAATTCAAAAAACAGGCCATCCGGTCATTAGGCCGTCTGAAAACCAAGCAAGGATATCTTCATATCTTATTGCCAAATCTTAGGCGCGGATTTCAAATACCTGTCGTCATCGAAAGTACAAATCCATTGCGGCTTGAGCGCGATAAAAATAGCTGTTGAAATACCGCTCAAAAATGCCTCTGCCCAAGCGATTAAGAAGAAAACAGGAAAAGCAGTTTTCCACAATACCGCCGTATCAAACACATCCGCCCAGTCCAACAAACCGACCAAAACCACACCGGTAAACACCATTCCGACCGCCGCAGCCCAAAAACCATTCAGAAAAATAAAGATAAAGATATTGGCAGGCAAACGCGATACCCAATGGCGGAAACCCAAGTTCACCAACAAAGGCGGAAGCAATACGGACAAGGCGTTGATGGGAAACATATGCCAATCGCCCCAAAGCCACAAATATGGAAAAAACAGTAAAACGCCAAGGCAGAATGTAGCAGAGGTGCCCAGCATTAAAGCCGTCAGGTTTAAAGCAAGCAGATGATAGCTCATGCCGGCCAGTTGTCCGCTTTCAGGGGAAGCATTCAAACTCCAAGCCAGCGGCAACATCACGGCAGCCACCAAGAATGCGGAACGATGCTGCGATACTGACACCCATGCCTGCTTTGCACACAAAGCAAAAATCACCAGCAACACAGGCCATGCCGCCATCACGACACCAACGGGAAACCATCCGTTTTGAAAAATCATCATCTCATCCGCAAAATGTTCAGACGGCCTATTATACGCATCTCAAGCCATAGCTTTGGCAATCCTGTTTGCCTTTGCCGTTAAAGCTTGTTTCGGCTGGTTTTGTTTACCCGAAAAAAGCGTTAGAATAACGGACTTTGCCGTTTAATTAAGGGGATGGACGCATGCTTTGGACAATATTGGCTTTAATTCTGCTGGCTGTCATAGCCGGCTTGTTCTGGTGGCGCCAGAAACAAGAGCAAAAGTGGCGCCATGAATTGGCCCGACTCAGTGGCGACGAACAAGAAATAAACGAAGAAGACAGCCCGGTCGGTTTTTTCGACCAACTGGACAGCCTGAAACGTTTGTTCAGCATGAACAAGCGCACTGCCGACAACCATAAAATTGCCCGCATCCGCCTGCTTTCCGTGCTCGAACACAATAAAATGAAACGCGCCGAAACAAACGAAGAGCACGCAGCAGAACCGTTTACCGAAGAGCTGGAACACATCACAGCTACCGAAGAAGAAATCAAAGTTGCGCCTAAAACCCGCAAATCTGCCAAACCGGAACGTATTCCTAAAATCACGCCGTTTGCACAAATGGAAACGCCCGAATACAGCCCGTCTTTGGTGCAAAACAGCAATTTTGAAGAAATCACATTAGAAGAAGCCACCCGTTCCCTGCACGAAGCAGCGGTTGAAGAATGGAACGAGCATTTGGCCGAAAAAAATGCGCCAATTTACAAAGACGAAGTCGAAACCCCATTATTGCGCGCTTCATCCCTGCCGATGACCGGCATGGAAATCATCGACTATAACGACCCTATCTTGCGCCGCACACGCGAACGTGCCTTGGCGCGTGCCAATAATGTCCGCGTGGCAGAAGCCAATGCGCCGCATATCGAAACCGTTCAGACGGCCTTAAGAACTGCCGAAAAAGAAGCCATCCTCCCCTATACTTCCATGCAGGCATTCCCTTCTGAAATCCAAGCGGAAGATATTCACAACAACCTTGCCCGCCGCACCGCCGCCCGCCACAAACTGGCCGAGGCCGTCGCCCCATTACGCGGCTACTCTCCGCGCACCATCGAAAATGACGAAATTTTGGCCAACTTGGGACAAATCAGCCGTCCTGCCAGCTTGCGCCGTCAAGTTCGCTATACCGAAGCGGCCGCCGAAAGATGGGCGCGTAAACAAGCTGCCACGGAAGCTGTTGCACCACGACCTGCCGCACCGGCAACGCCGTCCCGTCCGAAACCGGCTGCGCCTGTTAAAAAATCCCCTTATATCTCCCGACCTGCCGCGCCAAACGCAACCGTAGTCGAGCCGCCTGCCGTACCGGTTGTCCCTATGGCTAAAACCGATATTCCTGAACCGCCTGTTTTCCAAACCTCGATTGCGCCGATTGATATCCCCGAACCGCCTGCTTTTGAACATAAAATCCAAGTACCGATTTTTGATGCACAAGTCAATGCACATGTCAGCAATCAGCCTGAACGCAGTATCCGTGATTATTTAATCAGCGAATCTGCCGTCGAAGAAGCGGAATTCGATAGTGAGCCGGAAGCTCCTGTACAACCGGACACAGAAGCTATTCAAGCGGTTGAAGCTATTGAACCCGTTGAATCCGTTGAAACAATCGCAAGACCGTCTGAATATACACAGACAGTCGTTGAAACGCCTATTCAAACCGTAGAACCAAGCGTTCCAGAGAATACATCAAACGTAGTTCTTCCGACTTCGGCAACACTTACCGATGCACGCCTGCCGACTACCGCCCTGCTTCTGCCGCCGCAGTTTGACCCAAGCGCATCGCAAACTGAAGAACAGTTGTTGGAAAACAGCATTACCATCGAAGAAAAACTGGCCGAGTTCAAAGTTAAAGTCAAAGTGATGGACTCCTATTCCGGCCCGGTCATTACGCGCTACGAAATCGAGCCTGATGTCGGCGTGCGCGGCAGTGCCGTTTTGAACCTCGAAAAAGACTTGGCGCGCTCGCTTGGTGTGGCTTCTATCCGCGTGGTGGAAACCATCCCCGGCAAAACCTGCATGGGCTTGGAATTACCCAATCCGAAACGCCAAATGATCCGCCTGAGCGAAATCTTCAATTCGCCTGCGTTTACCGAATCTAAATCCAAACTGACTCTCGCTCTCGGCCAAGACATTACCGGCCAGCCTGTTGTGACAGACTTGGCCAAAGCACCGCATCTGCTGGTTGCCGGTACGACCGGTTCGGGTAAATCCGTAGGCGTGAACGCCATGATTCTGTCCATGCTCTTCAAAGCAACGCCTGAAGACGTGCGCATGATTATGATTGATCCGAAAATGCTGGAGCTGAGCATTTACGAAGGCATTCCGCACCTGCTCGCCCCCGTCGTAACCGATATGAAGCTGGCCGCAAACGCCCTGAACTGGTGCGTCAACGAAATGGAAAAACGCTACCGCCTGATGAGCTTTATGGGCGTGCGCAATCTTGCCGGTTTCAACCAAAAAATTGCCGAAACCGCCGCACGTGGCAAAAAAATCGGCAGCCCGTTCAGCCTCACGCCTGAAAACCCTGAGCCATTAGAGAAACTGCCGTTTATCGTGGTCGTGGTAGATGAATTTGCCGACCTGATGATGACTGCAGGCAAGAAAATTGAAGAACTGATTGCCCGTCTTGCCCAAAAAGCCCGCGCAGCCGGTATCCATTTGATTCTTGCCACCCAACGCCCAAGCGTGGATGTCATTACCGGCCTGATTAAAGCCAATATTCCGACACGCATTGCCTTCCAAGTGTCCAGCAAAATCGACAGTCGCACGATTCTCGACCAAATGGGTGCGGAAAACCTGCTCGGCCAAGGCGATATGCTGTTCCTGCCGCCCGGCACCGGTTATCCGCAACGCGTACACGGCGCATTCGCATCCGACAATGAAGTACACCGCGTAGTGGAATACTTGAAACAATTCAGCGCACCTGACTATATCGACGATATTTTGAGCAACGGTTCCACTGAAGACTTTACCGGCACCAGCCGTAGCAACGACAGCGACTTCGACCCCATGTATGACGAAGCCGTTTCCATTGTCTTAAAATCGCGTAAGGCCAGCATTTCCAATATCCAACGCCAACTGCGCATCGGCTACAACCGCGCCGCCCGCCTGATTGACCAAATGGAAGCCGACGGTATTGTTTCCCCTGCGGAAAACAACGGCAACCGCACCATCTTGGCGCAAAGCAGCGACCATCTGGATTAATTTATCCTCGCTTAAATCAAGGCCGTCTGAAAATTTTTCAGACGGCCTTTTTAAATCAGATAATGAGTTCAAAGATTCCGATCAAATTAATAATCTGTGAATAATATTACCTACAAAACCAAATGCTTTTGCATTAACGGTATTTGCTTCTCTATCAAATAAACTCAGCCTCAATAAACAAAATTCGACCTGCAAGATATATCCCTCTATCCATTTGTCGCCCTTTTCAGACGGCCTTTTGTCAAGACCGGAAAAAAACAGGTAAATCCGTTTTTCGATTAAAAGCAATATTATTATGATTCATGCCTTCGGCAATACCCCACCCTTTACGAGGAAAAACAAATGAAAAAATATTTTGCAGAATTTTTCGGCACTTTCTGGCTGGTATTCGGCGGCTGCAGCAGCGCGGTTTTGGCAGCAGCTTACCCTGAGCTTGGCATTGGCTTTGCCGGTGTCGCTTTAGCATTCGGTTTGACCGTACTGACCATGGCTTACGCTGTCGGCCACATTTCCGGCGGCCACTTCAACCCTGCCGTTTCCGTCGGCCTTTTCATCGGCGGCCGTTTCAACGGTAAAGACTTGTTGCCTTACATCGTATCCCAAGTGATCGGTGCGATTGCTGCTGCGGGCGTTCTGTATCTGATTGCTTCCGGTAAAACCGGTTTTGATGCTGTTGCTTCCGGCTTTGCCAGCAACGGTTTCGGCGAGCACTCTCCTAACGGTTACGACATGATGGCCGCTTTGCTGATCGAATTCGTCCTGACCACATTCTTCCTGATCATCATTATGGGTTCTACCGACAAACTGGCTCCAGCCGGCTTTGCCCCTATCGCCATCGGCCTGGGTCTGATCCTGATTCACTTGATCAGCATTCCTGTCACCAATACTTCCGTTAACCCTGCACGTTCTACCGGTGTTGCCTTGTTTCAAGGCGGCTGGGCTGTTGAACAGCTGTGGTTGTTCTGGTTGGCTCCTATTGCCGGCGCAGCAGTTGGCGCGGCTATTTACCGCTTCGTGTTGGCTAACGACGACAAATAATCTTGACGGAATGACATTCCCGGTGTGGCTGACTCCACAAACCGACCGCACCCAAGTTGCCGAGATACAAACGTACCGCCTGACTCAGACGGTGCGTTTGTTTTTGCCATGTTACAATACTTTCTTTTCTCACATTCTCAAACCATCATGCAAACCTTACCTTTTCAAACCGATATCGCTGACAGAATGCTGGTCAATACCGAAAACGAAACCATCCATCCCGATGCCGTATTCGTACAAACGCAAAACGGCTACTGGATTGCTTGGCACGACCAACAAGCCGCCCTGCTTGCCCCCGACACACCGCCCGATATTCCCTGCTTTTGGGTAGAAGGCGCAGAAAGCTTGGAAGAGCTGGTAAGCATGGTAGAAAACGGCGAATTTGACGAAGTTGAAGAATTTGACGGTGATGATGATGCTTGGCAAGAAGCACTCGGATGCGGCCATCATCATGAAGGACGCTGCGGATGCAGTCATTGAGATGCACAAAACGTCTGATTCCGGCACTTGCCTTTTGCCTGACGCTTAACGGCTGCGTTGTAGGTGCGGCTGTCGATTTGGCCACCACAACCGTCCTGACTGCCGGAAAATTGGTTGTCAAAGGAACGGGGGCAGTGATTGATGCCGCCATTCCCGACGGTAAAAAAGACAAGGATAAAGAAAAAGAGAAGGAAAAGAGCAAAGAAAAGCCAAAATCGGAAGAAATCATCTATAAGGAAGAGTCCTCCAACGAAGTAACGCAATAATCCTTCAGACGGCCTCAGTAAGGTAACCAATCCTACTGAGGCCGTCTGAACATTCATCCTTACATATAGCCCTGTTCGCGCAAAGAGCAGGTTTCTTTTGCCGTCACGATAAAATGGTCCAACAGCGTAATATCGACCAAACTTAAAGCCTGTTTCAAACGCTCTGTAAACTGTACATCAGATTCAGACGGCCTTGCCGAACCGCCCGGATGGTTGTGTGCCAAAATCAAACTGTCGGCATATTCATCCAATGCCAATTTGACGATTTCACGGATATAAACCGTATTTTCCGCTACCGTACCGCGCGACAATTCCCGTACCGCAATCAATTGATTTTGACGATTGAGCAGCAAAGCAACACTGACCTCGATTTTTTCATGCCCAAGGTGCAGGCGCAGATAATCCGCAACCGATTTCGGATTTGACAAAACAATCTGCTCCTGCAAATCTTCACCCAAAATCCGCCGCCCGATTTCTTTGACCACGGCAAACTGAGTATAGCTCGCCAAACCCATGCCCTTATAAGCAGCGAGTGTTTTGGCATCCGCACTCATCAGCTTCCCCAAGCTGCCAAATTCACCCAACAAATAACGCGCCAAATCAACCGCGCTCATACCGCGCGTTCCAACACGCAATAAAATTGCCAGCAACTCCGCATCACTCAACGCCGCCGCACCATGCGCCAAGAGCTTCTCGCGCGGCCGCTCCCCCTCGGGCCATTCTTTGATACTCATATTTTCCCTTTTATTTTGGGGCTGACGTAGATTAGCCCTAAATTCCACACCAATCCCGCAGGATTTTAAGCTGTTGAGACGGTGTGCCGAAGTTAAATCGAAATTCGCATTCTTTCAAGAACAGCGGGAAAGATTTGCGATCGATTCCGTTGTATTTTCGCAAGACACGTTTTGCCTGATTCCAAAAATTCTCAATGCCGTTAATGTGGTTCTGACGGTCGGCAAATTCCTTGGAATGGTTGATGCGGTAATGGATGAAACCGCTCACATCCAACTTGTCGTAGCTGCTCAGGCTATCCGTGTAAACAATGCTGTCCGGCATGATTTTCTTTTTGATGACGGGGAGTAACGTTTCAGACTTGGCATTATCCACCACAACGGTATAGACCCGTCCGTTGCGTTTCAGAATACCAAAGACAACCACTTTTCCTGCCGCGCCGCGACCACGTCTGCCTTTACGCCGTCCGCCGAAATAGCTTTCGTCCAACTCGACAGGGCCCTCAAAAACCTCATCGGCAACCAAGGCCAGATAATGGCTGATAACCATACGAATTTTGCGGTAGAACAGAATAGCGGAGTTGGGCTGAATGCCCAAAATATCGGCAGCGGAACGGGCGGTAACTTGGAGTACAAAAAATTCAAGTAGTTTCTTTTGAACTCTCTTTCTTAATTTACAATTGGTTATCTGCATTTTCGTAGCCTAGCATAACTGCTAATCTACGTCAGTCCCTTTATTTTTTATATAGCGGATTTAGTTTCAATTTTGAGCAAACCGCCCCGCCCGATATAAAACGTAATCCATTATGGTTTTAGCAAATAAATGCAATTTGCGTATTTTATTCTATTTTGAATAATTATTTAAGACATATAAATAACAATTAAGCCACTTTGTGCAGAAAAACAACGTTACCCATTTTCGCTATCCTGTTCCCCTGCCTGCCTTTCCTTTCATATTTGTTTCAAATCAGTCGATACAAGCAATTTCATATTGCCCCTATGAGGCTTAGGCTAATATAATATCGAGTTTGCCGAGAGCAAAAGCTTAGGCTTAAACTGCTTTCTATCCACGCTGCCCGTGCGCTTTACAAGAGTTTCAGACGGCCTCCGTCTGACTCCCGCCAGCAATCAAACAGCTTTTTATCACCCATTCGAAAATCCGTTTTGCCGGTACTCGTCTTTCTTTTTGGAGTATTGCCATTATGACCGCAACCACTGCGTCTTCAGCCAAACCTTATCTGCAAATCCAAGGCTTGGTGAAAAAGTTTGGTGACAATTACGCTGTCGATAACATCGACTTGGACATTTACCAACATGAAATCTTTGCCCTTTTGGGCAGCTCAGGCAGTGGCAAATCCACGCTGCTGCGCATGTTGGCAGGCATGGAAAGCCCCAATCAGGGCAAAATCATTCTCGACGGCCAGGACATTACCAAGCTTGCTCCGTACGAGCGCCCAATCAACATGATGTTCCAAAGCTATGCCCTGTTCCCGCACATGAGCGTTGAGCAAAACATCGCTTTCGGTCTGAAACAAGACAAAATGCCTAAAGGCGAAATCGATGCCCGTGTGGAAGAAATGCTGCGCCTGGTGCAAATGACCAAATACGCCAAACGCAAGCCACACCAACTCTCCGGCGGCCAGCAACAACGTATCGCTTTGGCGCGCAGCCTGGCGAAACGTCCTAAAATCCTGCTGCTTGACGAACCTTTGGGCGCACTCGATAAAAAACTGCGCCAACAAACCCAACTGGAATTGGTCAACACGCTGGAACAAGTCGGCGTAACCTGCATCATGGTTACCCACGACCAAGAAGAAGCGATGACCATGGCTACCCGTATCGCCATTATGTCTGACGGCCAATTGCGACAAGTCGGTACGCCTAGCGACGTGTACGATTATCCTAATAGTCGCTTTACTGCCGAATTTATCGGCGAAACCAATATTTTTGACGGCGTCGTTGTTGATGACCGCGCCGATTTCTCCATCGTCAAATGTGACGGCTTGGAAAACCACGTCCGCATCGACCACGGCTTGGGCGTTCCGAACGACCATGAAATTTGGATCAGCATCCGCCCTGAAGACATTGATTTGCACAAAGAAAAACCAGAACACTTAGGCGCGCACAACTGGGCTCAAGGCACAGTCAAAGAGATTGCCTACCTGGGCAGCTTTGCGATTTACCACATCAAACTCGCCAACGGCCGCGTCGTCAAGAGCCAAGTTCCCGCACCTTATTGGTATGTGCGTAACATTACGCCGCCGACTTGGGATGAAACCGTCTATATCAGCTGGCCTGAAAACCAACCGACACCTCTGTTCAGTTAATTTGAGGGAAATGCGATGAACCTTAAAAAACTGAAAAATAAACTGTTCCGCCGCCCTGGACAGCGTGCAGTGATTGCCGTGCCGTATATCTGGCTCTTGGTGCTGTTTCTGATTCCGTTCGCCATCGTCTTGAAAATCAGCTTTGCCGAACAAGAAATCGCCATTCCGCCATTTACGCCGTTGACAACGATTGATGAAGATTTAGGCCGTCTGAACATTGCCATCAGCTATCAGAACTACGCCGACATTTTCCAAAACTTTTGGAATACGCTCAATCCGTTTGGCGACAGTGAAAACAGCAATATCTATCTGATGACCTACTGGTC
>NZ_JBQCTZ010000103.1:0-12570 GCF_051963715.1 Neisseria sp. P0001.S005
GGCAGCTATGTCCGCACCCAGCCGCAAGACGGCGAGCCTGCGTTTGGTTTGCAGGAAGGTTTGTGGAAAATATACGGGCGTTGAATTGAAGAATGTTGTTCAGGCCGTCTGAAACGCAGGTTTCAGACGGCCTTTTTTGATTTTGCCGTTATAATTCCGTTTCCCAATCTTTCAGACGGCCTTTTTTTATGAAATCCTACCCTGATTCCTATCTCCATTTTGAAAACCTCGAATCTCCCGAAACGCAAAATTTCGCCGCCGCGGCGCATACCGAAACGCGTGCGCGTTTTTTAGAAAACGACAAAGCACGCGAATTGTCTGACGGCATTTTGGCGCAGATGCAGGATACGCGGCAGATTCCGTTTTGTCAGGAACACCGCGCGCGGATGTACCATTTCCATCAGGACGCGGAATATCCGAAGGGCGTGTACCGCGTGTGTACGGCGGCGACTTACCGTTCGGGCTATCCTGAGTGGAAAATCCTGTTTTCAGTGGCGGATTTCGACGAATTGCTCGGCGACGATGTGTATTTGGGCGGTGTGTCGCACTTGGTGGAAAAGCCCAACCGCGCGTTGTTAACACTGAGCAAATCGGGCGGCGATACGGCTTACACGCTGGAAGTGGATTTGGAAGCAGGGGAGTTGGTAGAAGGCGGTTTTCACTTTCCGGCAGGCAAAAACCATGTGTCGTGGCGCGATGAAAACAGCGTGTGGGTGTGTCCGGCTTGGGACGAACGCCAGTTGACCGAATCGGGCTATCCGCGCGAAGTGTGGCTGGTGGAGCGCGGCAAGAGTTTCGAGGAAAGCCTGCCGGTGTACCAAATCGATAAAGGCGCGATGATGGTGAACGCGTGGCGTTATCTCGATCCGCAGGGTTCGCCGATTGATTTGATTGAAGCGTCGGACGGTTTTTACACCAAAACCTATTTGCAGGTGTCAGCCGAAGGCGAGGCGAAACCGTTGAACCTGCCCAACGATTGCGACGTGGTCGGCTATCTGGCGGGGCATCTTTTGCTGACGTTGCGCAAAGACTGGAACCGTGCGAACCAAAGCTATCCGAGCGGCGCGCTGGTGGCGGTGAAGCTGAATCGGGGCGAACTCGGGGCGGCGCAGCTTTTGTTTGCGCCCGATGAAACGCAGGCATTGGAAAGTGTGGAAACGACCAAGCGTTTTGTGGTGGCGAGCCTTTTGGAAAACGTACAAGGCCGTCTGAAAGCGTGGCGCTTTAGCGATGGCAAATGGCAGGAAGTCGAACTGCCGCGCCTGCCTTCGGGTGCGTTGGAAATGACCGACCAACCGTGGGGCGGAGACGTGGTTTACCTTGCCTCCAGCGATTTCACTACGCCGCTGACGCTGTTTGCGCTGGATTTGAACGTGATGGAACTGACCGTCATGCGCCGCCAGCCGCAGCAGTTCGATTCAGACGGCATCAACGTGCAGCAGTTTTGGACGACTTCGGCCGACGGCGAGCGCATTCCTTATTTCCACGTCGGCAAAAACGCTGCGCCCGACACGCCAACGCTGGTCTATGCCTACGGCGGTTTCGGCATTCCTGAATTGCCGCATTATCTGGGCAGCGTCGGCAAATATTGGCTGGAAGAGGGCAACGCCTTCGTGTTGGCGAACATACGCGGCGGCGGTGAATTCGGCCCGCGCTGGCATCAGGCGGCGCAAGGCGTAAGCAAACACAAAAGCGTCGATGATTTGCTTGCCGTCGTGCGCGATTTGTCCGAACGCGGCATGAGTTCGCCCCAACACATCGGTTTGCAGGGCGGCAGCAACGGCGGCCTGATTACCGCCGCCGCCTTCGTGCGCGAACCGCAAAGCATCGGTGCGCTGGTGTGCGAAGTGCCGCTGACCGATATGATCCGCTATCCGCTGCTCTCCGCCGGTTCAAGTTGGACGGACGAATACGGCAATCCGCAGAAATACGAAGTCTGCAAACGCTGGCTGGGCGAATTGTCGCCGTATCACAATCTTTCAGACAGCATCAATTATCCGCCTGCGCTCATTACCACCAGCCTCAGCGACGACCGCGTCCATCCCGCCCACGCGCTCAAGTTCTACGCCAAACTGCGCGAAACCTCGCCGCAATCTTGGCTCTACTCGCCTGACGGCGGCGGCCATACCGGCAACGGCACGCAACGCGAATCCGCCGACGAACTCGCCTGTGTCTTGCTGTTTTTGAAAGAGTTTTTAGGGTAGAAGTAAGCAGCAGGACTGACTGTTTTGTAAAGTTGAGAAACAAAATACTCTTGTTTCGGTAAGTGAAAAGAAGGCCGTCTGAAAAACGAATATTAAAGTTTTCAGACGGCCTTCTTTTCTTTTAACTTTCAACATATCCCGATAAAATGGACACTTTGTAAGTGATCATTGATGGAAGACGCAATTATGGCAACCGAACCGAAAAATTATACACGATTTAGAAAATAATTTCAAACAAAACAATATATTAAAACTCAAACAAATCTTTCCCGAAGTCTGTTGCGAAGACCAAATCGACTTTGAGAAACTCAAACTCGTCCTTGGCACAGAAAACCTTGCCGGGGTGGGCGACGTTATCAACTCGATGCTGTAGAAACTAGTAGCGTTGTTTACAGTATTTCCAGGAGAATACTGAAACATGAACATGCACAAAAACACCCGTCTCACCCCGTCTCTGGATTTGGATATCCTCAACGGCATCATGCGCCAAGCCGTGTTGCAGCAGCCGCAAACCTACTTGGGCGCGGACGTAGTCATCGAAACGCATATCACCCGCGACATGCTCGAGCGCGCAGAAAAAATCCGCCTCTCCAACGCCTTGAGAGGCGTGTTTGAGGCGGATTTGGTGTACTAGGAACAATCAATGATTTCTCGGAAATGGATAAAGCCTGAAGGCGATTATTCGTTAGACGGTTTATCTGTCTGAGACTTGTGCGTTTGCAATATGCGCACTACCTTACCCTCATAACGCTGGCGTAACCACGCCTGTATCCGCTCGAGATCTTTGGCGGGCAATGGCTGCTCCAATTCGAGAGAGACAACGACGATATCGTCATATGTATCTGTCTTCAGTTCTACGTTTTTTTGGCTTTCAGACTGTTCGGAAACAGGCGTTGTTTGCGCTTTATCCCAAGCCAAGCCGCGTCCGACAACGATTTTTTCCGCTTCCGGATATTGGGCTTTTAATTCCTTGAGTACCGCTGCATCGTCGATATCGGAGGCTTTGCCTGCCAGTATGGTATCGATATAGGCCTGCTGCTCTTTCAGCTCATTTTGCTGCTGAACCGGGTTGTTTCGGCTTGCCAGCAATTCTTCGATTTTGGCATCGTTCCCTCCCGCATAGACCACGTTGACCTTCGGCTCTTTCACCCCCGACGCGTTAAGGCTTTTCACCAGCAAGGCGGAAATTTTCTCGGCATTGCCCGTTCCATTGACAACCAGACTGACTTTATTTTCTCTATGGTTCAACATCTTACGCAGCACGAAAAAACCTTCCTGTTGCTTCGCAGTGGCAATGGCAGCATTGGCTCTGGTGTTGAAGATTTCCTGACGCACCAGTCCTGATGCCATATAGCCGCTCGGAATCATGACAGCAAGTACGACGGCAGTAATAATGATGCTGTGCAACCGGCGTTTGGATTCCTTTACCAACCCCCTGCGCGGCAGCTTGAGCAGCTTGGAAAACAACAAGGTCGCAAAAGCGATGAATACGCAGTTGATGGCAAAAAGATATGAAGCACCGAGAAAGTAGTGCCAGTTGCCATGTGCCAGTCCGTAGCCCGCAGTACACAGGGGTGGCATCAATGCGGTAGCAATCGCCACACCCGGTATGGCATTGCCTCCCTCTTTTCGGGTCAGCGCCACAATACCCGCACTACCGCCGAAGAAGGCAATCAACACATCCCAAAGGGTCGGCTGAGTACGCGCCAAAATCTCGCTTTGCGCCTCTTTAAGCGGGGTTAACAGGAAATACAACGTAGCGGTAATCAAGCTGATGACGACGAATATAATAATATTGCGCACGGCTTGACGGATCAGCGCAGTATCCCCTACCGCCAAACCGTAACCCATACCTACAATCGGCCCCATCAACGGCGAAATCAACATCGCGCCGATCACTACCGCCGTGCTGTTTACATTCAGACCGATACTCGCCACGGCAATGGCAAACATCAATACCCACATATTGGTTCCGGACACCCGAGTATTGGTGCGGATGACGGCATCAATTTTATCGGGATGGGCCTGGTCATGCGCAAGATTGAACACATCTTGCAACTTGGTCATGGCACCATTGTCTTCTTTTGGCTGATTTTCTTGTTCTTCTTGGTTTTTACTTTCTTCCTGATCTTGCATATGCGTATCCTAAAGTTTTAATAGTTTATTTTAAACATCTAATTCATAAAGAATTTTTGAGTAATGAAATAATGCCTTGCCATTACGGCTAAATCTGACAGGCACACTTCCCACAATATACTATATTAGCATACGTCCGCAAACTTCTCCTCCGTTAGATGAAGGAAGGGCAAAGTTGCCGTTACAGCAAGCCGTAACGTGGGCTTTACCCACGAGATGAATGCCAAATGAAAGTCTATGTGACTGTTGTCGGATTTAGTTGTTGGATGGTGGATTTCGTGGGCAAAGCCCACGCTACTTGGGTTATCCCAAATCTGCCTTGATTGAATAAAAGGTCGTCTGAAAACGGGGAAATCAGTTTTCAGACGATCTTTCCGCTTATTAACTTATTGATACCAAGGAAAAACAAATTCCCGCTTGTAGGTTAAAATCAGCATATGCTAATATGCGCAACAACAGGTTTTTCCAGAATAATCTGTGCTAAAATGCAGGATTAGATGGAAAACTCTATCCGAATTCGGTACAATACCGACGAATTATTTCCCTTAAACAACCTGCCGCAAGGCGAAAAGGAACGACTGACATGTCAAACATCGAACAACAAGTTAAAAAAATTGTTGCTGAACAACTGGGCGTAAACGAAGCCGAAGTGAAAAACGAATCTTCTTTCCAAGACGATTTGGGTGCTGACTCTCTGGACACCGTAGAACTGGTGATGGCTTTGGAAGAAGCTTTCGGCTGCGAAATCCCTGACGAAGACGCTGAAAAAATCACTACCGTACAATTGGCTATCGACTACATCAACGCCCACCAAGGCTAATCGGTCGCACCAAACATCCAGCCTCTGCTGCGCCATCGCAATAGAGGCTTTTACCTTATTATTAAACCCCTGAAATTTCAGACGGCATGAGTTTTGCCCGTTTTCACGAAGAAAAAAGAGCAAGGCTGCCGCGAAAATCCCGACAACCAACAGCGAGATTATCATGAGTCAGAGAAGAGTAGTCATCACAGGTCTTGGCCAAGTATCACCGGTCGGCAACGACGTCGCCACCGCATGGAGCAATTTGCTCGCAGGCAAAAGCGGCATCGGACGGATTACCCGCTTTGACGCATCCGACATCAACAGCCAAATCGCCGGCGAAGTGCGCGATTTTGACATCGGCCAATACATCAGCGCGAAAGAAGCGCGCCGTATGGACGTGTTCATCCACTACGGTATTGCCGCCGCCCTGCAAGCCATTAATGATTCAGGCTTGGACGATTTGGAAACCCTCGACAAAGACCGCGTCGGTGTCAACATCGGCTCCGGTATCGGCGGCCTGCCGAGCATTGAAGCGACCGGCAAAGCCGTTATCGAAGGCGGTGCGCGCAAAATCAATCCTTTCTTTATCCCAGGCTCGCTGATCAACCTGATTTCCGGTCACGTGACCATCCTCAAAGGCTACCGCGGCCCGAGCTACGGCATGGTGTCTGCCTGTACGACCGGCGCGCATTCTATCGGCGACTCTGCACGACTGATTAAATACGGCGACGCAGACGTGATGATTGCCGGTGGCGCAGAAGGTGCGATCAGCACTTTGGGCGTTGGCGGTTTTGCTGCCATGAAGGCACTTTCCACCCGCAACGACGATCCTGCCACCGCTTCCCGTCCGTGGGACAAAGGCCGTGACGGTTTCGTTATCGGCGAAGGCGCTGGCGTGCTGGTGTTGGAAGAATTGGAACACGCGAAAAAACGCGGTGCGAAAATTTACGCCGAAATCGTCGGCTTCGGCATGAGCTCCGATGCCTACCACATTACCGCGCCTAACGAAGAAGGTCCTGCATTGGCCGTTACCCGCGCCCTGAAAGATGCCGGCCTGAACCCTGAAGACGTAGATTACGTCAACGCACACGGTACCTCGACTCCTTTGGGCGATGCCAACGAAACCAAAGCCATCAAACGCGCTTTAGGCGATCATGCGCGCAAAGTCATTGTTAACTCCACCAAATCCATGACCGGGCACCTGCTCGGCGCGGCCGGCGGCGTGGAAGCGTTGTACAGCGTGTTGGCGGTACACGAGCAAAAATCTCCACCGACCATCAACATCTTTGAACAAGACGTTGAAGCCGGTTGCGATTTGGACTACTGCGCCAACGAAGCACGCGATGCGAAAATCGACGTTGCCATCTCCAATTCCTTCGGCTTTGGCGGTACCAACGGCACATTGGTATTCAAACGCTTCAAAGACTGATAGAAGGTTTAATTAGATTAAAAGGCCGTCTGAAACTGGATTTCAGACGGCCTTTTTTATTTTAAAATCCAAATATTCTTGATAATCTGTATCATTTGTATAAAAATACCGATTCCTATCAATATCGCCCGGATTTTATCGGGTAATCAACCCAATTACATTTTTAAGGAGTCTGCAATGAAAACCATCCGTATTCTAGCATTGGCCGCCGCGCTGGCCGCCGTGCCTGCATTTGCGTCTGATTTCGGCCATGAACAGGCATTGACCATAGACGGCAAGCCTGCCCATCTGGCAGAAACTTCAGCCCGTATTTTGGCAAACGAAACCCTGACTGCGCCGCAACTGGTCGAAGATATCACTGATGGATTCGGTTCGAAAAAAATTCCAGGTTATAAATTGATGATTATGGGCCGCACTTATTCGGTGGCGGCAGAAACCAAACCGCCGAAAGAGGGCCAAACTCAGTGGCGGGACAATACGTTCATTCATCGCGGCGTAAAACTGTTTGTCGGTATTCCGGTCAAAAACGGCAAGATGGATTTGGCGTCTGCCCGATTGATTAATATCGGCGTGGTTGACGATAACGGTGGTGCCGCGCCTCATGATGAGGGTGAAAAAATCCGCCCCGTCGGCAAACAGCTGATGTCTCCCGATACCAAAGTGGAAAATGCGAAACTCAATATTGCCAAACTGACGTTGCCAAATATGAAATTGGGCGAAACCAGTGGCGGTGGCGTGAAATTGGAAGCATCGGCAACATTGGACGGTAAGCCGATACAGACCAAAATCGACAGCACGTTCTCCCGCTTCTATTCCGCCAAACCAGCCGCTACACGGCCGTTTATGGCAGATGCACGGTTTGTGAAATAATCGTAAAGGCCGTCTGAAATCCAGTTTCAGACGGCCTTTTATATAACGAAACTGCATAAGTTTAGTTTTTCATAGATTAAAGGTAAGGAGTTAAAAAAGCGTAGAATGGTGATTTTAAAAAATCATCATTGGAGGTCGATTATGACGGTAACGATTTTAGACGGCGGAATGGGGCGTGAACTGCATCGGCGCGGCGCACCGTTTCGCCAGCCGGAATGGTCTGCTTTGGCTTTGATGGAAACGCCGGAGATTGTACGCGAAACGCATTTGGACTTTCTTCGCGCAGGCGCACAGGTGATTACGACCAACAGCTATGCGCTTGTTCCGTTTCATATCGGGCAGGCACGCTTTGATGCTCAAGCTGCCGAATGGGCAAGGCTTTCCGGCCGTTTGGCGCGTGAAGCGGTGGAACAAAGCGAGACTACTGCAAAAGTAGCCGCAAGCCTGCCGCCGTTATTCGGTTCTTACCGCCCTGACTTGTTTGACAAACAAGTCGCACCTGCTTTGGCGCGCCCTTTAATATCGGGTTTGATGCCGTTTGCTGATATTTGGTTGGCAGAAACCGTATCCAGCTTGGAAGAAGCGCGTTTCTGGCGCAGCAGTCTGCCCGAGGACGGTAAACCGTTTTGGGTGTCGTTTACTTTGGAAGATACGATGCCGCATGATGTACCGGTGTTGCGTTCGGGAGAAAACGTGCACGAGGCGGCGGATTTCGCGGTAAAAATAGGTGCGGCGGCAATGTTGTTCAATTGCAGTCAGCCTGAAGTAATGGCAGAAGCTTTGAAAGTGGCACATGAAGCCCAAAGCCGTCTGAAACTGGGTGTTTACGCCAATGCATTTGAACCGGTACAAGGACAGATGAACGAGGCCAACGACGGTTTGGATCCGATTCGCTCTGATGCCACGCCGGAAAATTATTTGGCGTGGGCGAGACAATGGGCGGATTTGGGTGCGGAAATCATCGGTGGGTGCTGCGGTATCGCACCTGAACATATCCGTGCATTGGCGCAAGGATTTAAGGCCGTCTGAAAGCGGCTGTATAATATTTTGATACGGTTAGAACAGGCTAAAAAAGCCGGTAATCCCGTCGCTTCACAAACACATAATTATAAAAATCAGGAATAAACATGTCGCAAAAATCTCAAATCGGCTTGGGTGCACTGACGGCCTTGGTTATCAGTTCCATGATTGGTTCGGGTATTTTCAGCCTGCCGCAGAATATGGCTGCCGTTGCAGGTTCGCAGGCTTTGCTGTTGGGTTGGCTGATTACCGGTGTGGGCATTATCTTTCTCGGCCTGTCATTTTCGGCCTTGTCCAAACTTAAGCCCGAATTGGATGGCGGTATTTATACGTACGCCCGTGACGGCTTCAGCGATTTGATGGGTTTTTTCTCGGCGTGGGGCTATTGGCTTTGCACCACGGTCGGTATTGTCGGCTATTTGGTGGTTGCGTTTGAAGCAGTAGGCGGATTTGTCGATACGCCGGACAACGTGATTTTCGGTAAAGGCAACACATTTGCTGCTTTTGTTGGAGAATCAGTAATTGTGTGGCTGATTTACTGGTTGGTAGTGCGCGGTATTAAAGAAGCGGCAGGAGTGAACCTGATTGCGACGGCAGTCAAAGTATTTCCGCTGATTTTATTTATCGGTATGGCAGCCTATTTCTTTCAAACCGAAGTGTTTATGTCCGATTGGACAGGGGCGAGCCTTGCTACGCCTGAAAATCCTGATGTCAGCCTGATGACGCAGGTGAAAAACACAATGCTGATTACGCTGTGGGTGTTTACCGGTATTGAGGGTGCGGCGGTTTTGTCCAAGCATGCGCGAAGTCGTGCTGATGTCGGTCGAGCAACCATTATCGGCGTCAGCTTGACGCTGGCCATGTATGTGGCAATTACCGTCTTGGCTCAAGGCATTTTGCCTCGTGCGGATATTGCTGCAATGGCTAATCCGTCTATGGCGGGCGTGTTGGCGCACATGGTCGGCCCTTGGGGTAAAGTGTTGATTTCTTCCTGCCTGATTGTGTCTGTGCTGTCGTCTTATTTAAGCTGGACGCTGTATGCGACCGAGATTCCGCACATGGGTGCGAGAAACGGCGCATTTCCAAAATCGTTTATCCCGTTGAATAAAAACGAAGTGCCGCAGGGTTCGTTGATGTTTACCACCTTGACCGTGCAGGTTTGCCTATTGCTGGTGTGGTTAAAAGGCGAGGATTATTCTGCCTTGCTGATGGTATCGACTTCCATGATTTTGATACCATATTTGTTAATTGGTGCATATCTGCTCAAATTATCGCTGACACAAAAGGCTGCGGCAAAATACCGTCTTATCGGCGCGGCAGCAACGCTTTATGCGGCTTGGATTGTCTATGCGGCAGGCACGGAATATTTGCTGCTTTCAGTCTTGTTCTATTTGCCCGGCGTATTGCTGTTTCTCTATTCGCAAAAGAAACACTACGGAAGTTGTCAGTTCAACCGTATGGAAAAAGCCGTATTGGTATTGCTGTTGATTTTGGCCGTGCCGGCCGTACAGCAGTTTGTCGCTAGCTTACAAGCGTAAGCAGAAAGGTTTGAAAAAGGCCGTCTGAAATCCTGTTTCAGACGGCCTTTTATTGATAAAACCGATTCAATACCGCATCATTTTGCTGTCCACCTGCATTGCCCAAGCATCAATACCGCCTTGCAGGTTGTAGAGGTTTTCAAATCCGGCGTCTTCCAAATACATTGCTGTGTGCAGGCTGCGGATGCCGTGGTGGCAGTAAACGACGATGGGTAAATCGTCGTCGGGCAGCTCGTTTTGGCGCAGGGGGATGAGGTTCATCGGGATATGAATGGCGGCGGGTAGGGTGCAGATGGCACGTTCTTCATCGGTGCGGACGTCGAGCAGATGAAATGCGCGGCCTTCGTCCTGCCATTGTTTCAATTCGGTAGGCGAGAGTTGGATGATGTCGGTCATAGGGTAGCGTATGAAAGTATGAGGCCGTCTGAACTTTCAGACGGCCTGTTGTTTAAAAATCGAAATCGCCGAACGGATTGGCCGATTTGTCTTCCAAGTGTGCCACGACGGTGTCGAACAATACCTTTTCGGAAAACTCGTTGCCGTTGCGCGTCAGCAAAAGCGCGCGTTGTACCGGTTTGCGGCCGACGATGACTACCATACGGCCGCCGTCTTTCAGTTGCTCTTTCAGAATTTCAGGTACGCTGTCTACTGCGCCGCCTACATAAATCGCATCAAAAGGCGCGCCTTGCGATGCTTCGGTCAGGCCGTTGTTTTGCACATAATCGACGTTGGCAAAGCCCGATTTGTCCAAAACTTTTTTGGCGCGTTGCTGCTGTTCGGCATCGATGTCGTCGGTCACGACTTTGCCGGCCAGTTTGGACAGCAGGGCGGTTGCATAGCCTGAACCTGTACCGATTTCTAAGACAGTTTCGTCTTTTTTCAGTTTCAAGCCTTGAGCCAGGCGGGCAACGACTTTGGGTTCCAACATCTTGTGGCCGTTGGTCAGCGGCAGCTCCATATCCGCATAGGCCAAACCTTGAAAAGCCTCGCCGACAAAATGTTCGCGCTCGATCTCCTCCAAAGCATCCAAAATGTCGAAGTCCAAGACATCCCACGGACGAATCTGCTGTTCAACCATATTGAAACGCGCTTTTTCAAAGTCCATATTTGTGCTCCGTTCAATTCTTAATTTTATCGAAACATACATTATAAATCCTTGTCGGAGAGTGTGCCATCTTTCAGACGGCCCCGGAGGTCCGTTAATAATTGCCAAGCGCACATATATCCACTAAACTTTCACATTACACGACGCTACAGCAAGCAACAACCAACACACGGAGCAATAAAGATGTATCACCAAATCGGAATGTGGGACCAAAAATGGGTTATCGGCAACTGGAAAATGAACGGCCGACTCCAAAACAACAATGCGCTTATGCACCGCTTCCGTGTCATGCCAACCGCAGAACGCGTGTTAATCGGCCTGGCCGCTCCGACCGTTTATCTGTTGCAACTGCACAACGCCATGCAGATTGTTTTGAACAACCGCATCTTAACCTGTGCGCAAGACGTGAGCCGTTTCCCGAATAACGGCGCATACACTGGCGAAGTGTCCGCCGAAATGCTTGCCGACATCGGTACAGACATCGTTCTCATTGGCCACTCCGAGCGCAGCCTTTATTTCGGCGAGAAAAACGAAATCCAACGCCGCAAAATGGAAAACGTCCTCAACGTCGGCCTGATTCCATTGTTGTGCGTCGGCGAAAGCTTGGAAGAACGCGAAGCCGGTAAAGAACACGAAGTCATTGCCCACCAGCTTTCCATCCTGCAAGGTTTGAACACCAAAAACATCGCCGTTGCCTACGAGCCGGTTTGGGCGATCGGTACAGGCAAAGTCGCCACTGTCGAACAAATCGCCGACATGCACGCATTTATCTACAAAGAAATCTTGTCTTTGTGCGGAAGCGATGTTAAAATCCGCGTTCTTTACGGCGGAAGTGTGAAAGCAGATAACGCAGCCGACATCTTCGCAGTACCTCATGTAGACGGCGCATTGGTTGGTGGCGCGTCATTATCATATGACTCCTTTACCGCCATCATCAACGCAGCACAAGCCTCGTAGAAAACATATGGAAGCCTTTAAAACCCTTATCTGGATTATTAATATTATTTCCGCTCTATTCGTAATCGTGTTAGTATTGCTGCAACACGGTAAAGGTGCGGATGCCGGCGCAACATTCGGTTCGGGCAGCGGTAGCGCGCAAGGCGTATTCGGTTCTGCTGGTAATGCCAACTTCCTCAGCCGATCGACTGCCGTTGCTGCAACATTTTTCTTTGCGACCTGCATGGCAATGGTGTATATTCACACCCACTCCAATAAGCACGGTTTAGACTTCAGCGATATGAAGCAGACCCAGCAAGCTCCTAAGCCTGCAACGCCTGCACAAAACAATACAACTCCTGTTGCACCGAATCCTCAGCAGCAGTAAGACAATTTGATTTATGCCGACATGGTGGAATTGGTAGACACGCTATCTTGAGGGGGTAGTGGCCGTAGGCTGTGCGAGTTCAAATCTCGCTGTCGGCACCACATTAGAAAATCTAACCGCTTTTTAGCGGTTATTTTTTCGT
>NZ_JBQCTZ010000104.1:0-12550 GCF_051963715.1 Neisseria sp. P0001.S005
GACGGTTGTCGTCTTGGTCTTGGTATTCTTCGTAGTTTTGATTTTTAGACATGGATTGCTCTCTAGGTTGATAGGATGCCGACGGTTTACGGTGATGTGGCCGTACCTGAAGGCGGAGCAGAGCTTTTTGTTGTGAAATCAGATTTCACTTTAATACTCTGAGGCCGTCTGAAAATATTACAGATAGAGTGTTCTGCGTGTCATGTTTCGCAGCGTGTGTTTAGATTGTTCAGACGGCCTGAGGGGTTAGTTTTGCTTTGCCGTCAAAAGCGACAGCAAGAGTCTTTTTTCATTTTCGGTCAAACCGGTTTGAATACTTTTTTGCTTTAAAGTTTCGATTTGACTGTATTTTAATTCATTTAACAACTTTTTCATGCCGATTTGGAAACTTTCGCAATCTTCTTCGTTATCCCCTTCCATTTCTTCAGAATGAAGGGTTGATAAAAAGATTTGATTGACGGTTTCCTCATAGGGTGAACCACGCATATATTCAAGCACTTGTGCAGTTGCAGGAGTCGTATCGTGATGCTTGATGGTTTCGGCCAAATTGGCAAGGCAGGCGAAGTCGCCGCTTAAAGCCAGATAATCGGGCAGGTCTATATATGAAGCCCAAGCCGGATTTATCAAGAGGCTGCGTATCTGTCTTTGAACCAGTGTCAGCATGGTTGGCTGTTTGACAGAAATAGGCGGCAGTTTGTAACTTTTTTGTTTGACGTGCCGCTTTGGCGCTTCTTGTCCGAGTAACTGTGCGAGGTTGTCCGGGTCAATGCCTACGAGCTCGCTGAGTTTTTGTTTCAGAAGATAGCCCAATGCCGGTGCGGTAATCTGAGCCAAAAGCGGAGAACTGGTTTTGACCAATTCTGCTTTGCCTTCTTGCGTATTGAGGTTGAGGCCGTCTGAAAGATGTTCCCAAAAGTATTCGGATAGGGGCTTGCTTTGGTTTAACAAGGCATCTTCAAATTGAGTCTTGCCATAGGCGCGGATGTAGCTGTCTGGGTCGTGTTCTTCAGGTAAGAATAGAAAATGCAGCGATTTATCGTCTTTTAATTGCGGCAACGCATTTTCCAGCGCGCGCCAAGCCGCTTTACGTCCTGCGCCGTCGCCGTCAAAACAAAAATAAATACTGTCGGCCTGGCGCATCAGGATTTTGACGTGTTCCGCCGTGGTTGCCGTACCTAAAGCCGCTACGCCGTAGCCGACGCCGAACTGCGCCAATGCGACCACGTCCATGTAGCCTTCGACCACCAAAATCCGTCCAGCCTCTTTTACGGCAGCACGCCCTTCATATAGCCCGTAAAGATTTTTCCCTTTGTCAAACAAAGGAGTATCGGGCGAGTTCAGGTATTTGGGTTTTGAGTCATCCAACACGCGGCCGCCAAAGCCGATGACCTGCCCACGCGGATTACGGATAGGGAACATAATCCGATGGCGAAAACGGTCGTAATGTTTGCCTTCGTTGTCGATGACCATGCCCGTATCCACCAATGCAGTATTCGGATAGGGTTGGAACACTTGCGCCAAAGGTTGCCAACCGTCAGGTGCATAGCCCAAACCATAATGCGCGATGACTTCCGCACTCAAGCCGCGTTTGTCTAAATAAGCCTTCGCCGCCGGATTGAATTTCAACTGTTGCGCGTAAAAATCCGCTGCCGCTGCCGTCGTTTCTTCCAAAGTCTGTTGTTTTTTCTTACGTTCGGCACGGATTTCGGGATTGTCTTCCTGTCCACGAACTTTAGGCACCGTCATACCGACGCGATCAGCCAAAAACTGTACCGCCTCCGGAAACGACAGCCCTTGATGTTCCATCACAAAACCAATTGCCGAACCATGTGCCCCGCAACTGAAGCAATGGTAAAACTGCTTGGTCGGGCTGACCGAAAACGACGGCGTTTTTTCCTTGTGAAACGGACAGCAGGCCATATAGTTCGCCCCGCCTTTCTTCAGCGGAACCTGCTCGTCGATAATATCGACAATATCGACTTTGGACAAAAGCTCGTCAATGAAATCAGATGGAATCATGGCTCGGTAGAAGAGGATGGACGGAAAACATTTCAGACGGCCTTATAAACAGACAAAGGCCGTCTGAAAATGGAATTTTGGATGAGGGTTAAAATGAGTTTTGTATTATAGCAAATTGTTGTCATACATGTGTCCTATCCTTTTGAGGTAGATTATTAATAATCGTATTTCATTCGTAATTAAGATGGATATGATGTCGCTAAAGCAAAGGCCGTCTGTAAGATATTCAGACGGCCTTTTCTGTTGTCTTATTTTGCGATTCAGTTGCGCTTTCATGGTATGAATATGATAATGAACGTATATCCTTGTTTTTAGAAAGGTCGTTTCTCATGAAAGATTTTGCCCGTTTGCTCAATCATCCCGATATTTCCTTTGTTTCGATTCCAGATGCCATTAGAGTTGATAACCCTGCAACAGGTGAGGCTTTGGCGTTTGTCCGTAAGACTGATTCAGACGGCCTGAAGCTTTTGATTCAAAAGGCAGAGGCAGCACAAAAATTATGGGCGGCAAAAACTGCGTTGGAGCGGGCCGATGTGTTGTGGCGCTGGTATTTTCTGATTAAAGAAAACAAAGAAGAACTGGCGCGTATCATGACGATGGAGCAGGGCAAAAGCCTGACTGAGGCGCGTGGTGAAATCGATTATGCGGCTTCGTTTGTGCGCTGGTTTGCGGAAGAGGCTCGGCGGATTGACGGCGATGTGCTGACGAGTGTGAAAGCATCGCAAAAACTGGTTGTATTGAAGCAGCCCGTCGGCGTTACTGCTGCGATTACGCCGTGGAATTTCCCGTCCGCGATGATTGCGCGCAAGGCTGCGCCTGCTTTGGCGGTTGGTTGCGCGATGATAGTCAAACCAGCATCACTCACGCCTTTGAGTGCGTATGCATTAGTCGTTTTGGCTTATGAAGCGGGCGTGCCGCAGGATTTGTTGCCTGTTGTCAGTGGTAGTGCTTCGGAAATCAGCCATGAATTTGCCACAAATCCAACTGTGCGCAAAATCAGCTTTACCGGCTCAACCGAAGTCGGCGCGAAAATTTTTGCCGACAGCGCGGCAGACATTAAAAAACTCAGTTTGGAACTGGGCGGCAATGCGCCGTTTATCGTGTTTGACGATGCCGATTTGGACAAAGCCGTTGAAGGCGCGCTTGCCAGCAAGTTCCGCAACAGCGGTCAGACCTGCGTCTGCACCAACCGCGTTTACGCTCAATCCGGCATTTACGACGAATTTTGCCGCAAATTAAGTGAAAAAGTGGCTGCGCTCAAATTGGGCAACGGCTTGGAGGATGGCGTAAACCAAGGGCCGCTGATTGAGGAAAAAGCGGTGGAGAAAGTCGAGCAGCACATCGCCGACGCGCTTGCTAAAGGCGCAAGTTGCCTGACCGGCGGCAAACGCAGTGCATTGGGCGGAACATTTTTCGAACCAACTGTTTTAAGCGGCGTTACGGCGCAAATGGCGGTAGCTCGCGAGGAAACCTTCGGGCCGTTGTGTCCGGTGTTCCGTTTTGAAACCGAAGCCGAAGTCATCGAGGCTGCGAACAATACGGAATACGGTTTGGCAGCTTACCTTTTCACCTCCAATACCGCCCGCCAATGGCGCGTCGGCGAAGCCTTGGAATACGGCATGGTCGGCATCAATACGGGCTTAATCAGTAATGAAGTGGCACCGTTTGGCGGCGTGAAACGCAGCGGTTTGGGACGTGAAGGCAGTAAATACGGTGCGGACGAGTATTTGGAATTGAAATATTTGTGCATTGATGTAGCGGAATAAAGCTGCACAGTAAAGGCCGTCTGAAATTCGGTTTTCAGACGGCCTTTTTTAAACGCAGAAAAGGTATTGGGTAATTTTCATATTATGAGAACGAGCTTTATAAAAAAAGCAAAACCATAAGAAACAAAGTTGCAAAAATTTTGTCACATATATATAAAATTAGCTTAATAACTATTTTATATGTTTTTAATTTCATTATATGTGTATTCCAAATTTCTGGAGTTAGTTTTTCTTTAAGCGAAGGCAGCGGAAATTCTGGTACCTATATCGGCGGCAATACAACAGTGAGCAAGGCAGGATTGGTTCTTTTTGCTCACACAGTCTGGCTCATATCGATAGCGTGGGAACTTTATCTAGGCTGTAATTTTTGGTATGATTTTTATAAAAAAGGTGATGTGAATGTTGAAGAAATTTTTAATTCTGTTTTGCGTAGCTTTCATCGGCGCATGTAGTTCCTTTGATGGGGATGGTTTGACAAATGGCTCATATTCTCAAGGGAAACGGCTTGACCCGAATTGTGATCATTATGCTGTCGGCAGTAGTGGTGGCGGTTGTACACCGTCAGGTCAATGGCATCTTAAAGATAAACAAGGACAAAGAGTGCCATTCTAGTTTTTAAAAATGATTGTAGAACGGGCATTTAATTATTTAGGCCGTCTGAAATTTGGTTTTCAGACGGCCTTTGTTTTAGAGTAGATCCTGGATGGCTGAACGTTCTTCTTCTAATTCGGCCAGTGTGGCGGCAATACGTTTTTGGCTGAATTCGTCCGACAAATCTAAGCCTTGGACGATGCGGTAGCTGCCTTCGTCACAAATGACGGGGAAGCCGAAAATCAAACCTTCGGGAATGCCGTAAGAGCCATCGGATGGAACGCCCATGGTCACCCATTTGCCACTGCTGCCGAGCAACCAGTCGCGCAGGTGGTAGATGGCGGCATTGGCTGCGGAGGCCGCGGACGATGAACCGCGCGCGGCGATAATGGCGGCACCGCGTCCTGCGATTTTCGGCATGAAGACTTCGGTGTTCCAGTCAGGTTCGGTAATCATGTCTTGGACGGACTCGCCGTTGCTGGTGGCGTAGCGGTAGTCGGCGTACATGGTTGGGCTGTGGTTGCCCCAGACACACATTTTCTCGATGGAAGTAATCGGGCGGTTGATTTTTTCGGCAATTTGGCTGACGGCGCGGTGATGGTCGAGACGCATCAGGGCAGTAAAATTTTCCGGCGGGATGTCGGGTGCGGATTTCATGGCGATGTAGGCGTTGGTATTGGCCGGATTGCCGACGACGAGGACTTTAACGTTGCGATTGGCAACTTTGTTCAACGCCGCGCCTTGTACTTTGAAAATTTCGCCATTGGCGTGCAGCAAGTCGGCGCGCTCCATACCTTGCGTGCGCGGGCGTGCACCAATCAAGAGGGCGATGTCGGCATCTTTGAAGGCGACTTCGGGGTCGTCTGTGGCGAAGATGTCGGCAAGGAGCGGGAAGGCGCAATCTTGCATTTCCATGATCACGCCGCGCAATGCCTGTTGTGCTTGCGGCAGGTCGAGCAGCTGCAGGATAACGGGTTGGTCGCGTCCGAGCATGATGCCGCCGGCGATACGGAAGAGGGTGGCGTAGGCGATTTGGCCTGCCGCGCCGGTAACGGCGATTCGGACGGGTGGCTTGAGGGTCATATTTTTCCTTTTGAAGTTGTTGTTTTACTTAATTTTTGGATTATAGCAGCATTATGGGGAGAATGATGTAGAAAGGCCGTCTTAAATTTGATTTTCAGACGGCCTGAAGTGTTTGAAAAGATTATTCGCCGTTTTTCTTTTCAGCTTGTTCTTCTGCTGCTTCATAGGCTTCGACGATTTTCTGCACCAAAGGATGGCGGACAACATCTTCGCTGGTGAAGGTGTGGAAATACAGGCCTTCTACATCGCGCAGTTTTTCGCGTGCATCTTTCAAGCCGGATTTGATGTTGCGCGGCAGGTCGATTTGGCTGATGTCGCCGGTAATGACTGCTTTGGCACCAAAGCCGATACGGGTCAGGAACATTTTCATTTGTTCGGGCGTGGTGTTTTGCGCTTCGTCCAAAATGACATACGCGCCATTTAAGGTGCGGCCGCGCATATAGGCCAGCGGCGCAATTTCAATCAAACCTTTTTCCATCAATTTGGTTACGCGGTCGAAACCCATCAAATCATAAAGCGCATCGTAAAGTGGTCGCAGGTAGGGATCGACTTTTTGTGCCAAATCGCCCGGCAGGAAGCCTAATTTTTCTCCTGCTTCGACTGCGGGGCGCACCAAAACGATGCGTTCGATTTGGTGTTTTTCCATGGCATCGACTGCGGCGGCAACGGCAAGATAGGTCTTACCCGTACCAGCAGGGCCTAAGCCGAACACGACATCGTGGTTGAGCAAGGCGCGGATATAGCCGTTTTGGCGCGGGGTACGGCCGCCGATGCTGCCGCGTTTGGTGCGGAAATAGTATTGTTGGTCGTGGTGTTTTTCTTCGTGTTTTTCATCTGCGGTTTTTGCTTCGACGGCCGCAAGACTGATGGCGTTGTCGTCCAAGTCGCCTTTTTCTGCGGCTTCAGCAAGCGACAGCAAGGCACGACGGCCGGCGTGTGCCAGTTCGCCCATGAATGTGAAATGTTCGAAGCGGCGGCTGATTTGGATATCAAGGGCTTTGCCTAAGGCTTCGAGATTGCTGTCGAGCGCGCCGCACAGGCGTTGCAACACGGTATTGTCAATTTCTTCAAACTGCAGATGGACGGTGTGGGTCATATTGGTTTCCGTAAATAAATCTAATTTTTCCGTATTATACCCTTGTTCAGACGGCCTGCTTTATAATACGTCGCTTCTTTTTAATAAACCGTTTCAATCAAAATGAATCACACTGCTTCTCCTCAATCGGAATTTCTGCGCGGTATCAAAGAATGTTCCCCCATGCTGATCGGCTTGTTGCCGTGGGCGCTGATTTTGGGCATGCAGGGTGGGCAGAAAGGAATGAGCTGGCTGGAAATGCTGCTGATGACGGGCATGAACTTTGCCGGAGGTTCGGAATTTGCCGCAGTCAATTTGTGGGCAAATCCTTTGCCGATTATGCTGATTGCAACGGTTACATTTATGATTAATTCGCGCCATATCCTGATGGGTGCGGCGATTGCGCCGTATATGAGGGATATGCCGCTGAAAAAGGCGATGCCCGCGCTGTTTTTTATGTGTGATGAAAGCTGGGCAATGGCGTTTGCTGAAATTCAAAAGCGTAAGGCGGCAGGTTTGCCTGCATTCAATATGCCGTTTTATGCCGGCGTGTGCTTTATTTTGTATGTAACGTGGATTGGTTTTGCAGCATTTGGTGCGGCAGTCGGCCCGATGTTCGGCGATGTAGCGGCTTTGGGCTTCGGCATGGCGTTTCCTGCGGTGTTTTTGGTGTTGCTGCGTGGTATGTGGAAGAGCTTTGCGGCTTCACGCCCTTGGTTTGTCAGCCTGATTGTGGCGTGCGCAACTTATTTGACCGTGGATGGCGCATGGTATGTTCCGGCCGGGACGTTGTCGGGCTTGTTGGCGGCGTATGTGTGGGGAGAGCAAAAATGAAGGATTTGTTGTCGCTGCAATCGTTTTTGCTGTTTTTAAGCATGTTGGCCGTTACTTATTCAACCCGATTAATCGGCTTTTTTGCATTGCGCAACCGTACATTGAGCCGTCGTGCGCAAGTAGTTATGGAGGCTGCGCCGGGCTGCGTGTTGATTTCTGTGATTGCGCCTTATTTTGTATCGGACAAACCGCATGAGCTGATAGCTATTGCTTTGACGGTATTGGCGGCCAGCCGGTTTTCGATGTTGGTGACGGTATTAATCGGCGTTGGCACTTCGGGCATACTCGGTTATTTGATGAAATAAAAAATTTTCAGACGGCCTTACTTGTTATAATGGCCGTCTGAATTTTTTGATAAAGCAAAAACATGGCAAACCAACGACTCATCTATGGCTTTCACGCCGTCAATGCCCGTTTGTGGCAAAACCCGAAATCGATTACCGAACTCTATATCCAAGAGGGCAAATCTGATGCGCGCACCCGCGACGTATTGGATAAAGCGGCCTCTGAAAACGTGCGCGTGCATTTTGCCGATGCCGATCGCCTGAATGCCATCAGCAAAGGGGCGCGCCATCAGGGCGTGGTCGGGTTTATCGACGCTTCCAAAAACCATGTTCATTTGGAAGATGTGTTGGAAAACCTGAGCGAACCACCGTTTTTGCTGGTATTGGACGGCATTACCGATCCGCACAACCTCGGCGCGTGCCTGCGTACTGCCGATGCGATGGGGGTGCATGCCGTGATTGCGCCCAAAGACAAAAGCGCTGGCCTGAATGCGACTGTCAGCAAAGTTGCCTGTGGCGCAGCGGAAACTGTGCCGTATATTACCGTAACCAATCTTGCCCGTACTTTGCGTGAGCTGAAAGAATACGGCATTTGGATTGTCGGCACGGACATGGGCGGCGACTCCGACCTTTACCACTGCGACTTGCCCGACAGCGTGGCTTGGGTAATGGGCAACGAAGGCGAAGGCATACGCCGCCTGACGCGCGAACATTGCGACATGCTGGTGTCGATACCCATGTTCGGCACGGTCGAAAGCATGAACGTGTCCGTCAGCGCAGGCATGGTGTTGAGCGAAACGCGCCGTCAACGGGTGTTGAAAGCAGAGAAATAACGCTTAGGTTTGTGAACGGAAGACGTCGTCTGAAAAACGGAAATTTGGTTTTCAGACGACGTTTGTTATGGTGGATTAAAGTTAATCCGCGTATATAGTGGATTAACTTTAAACCAGTACGGCGTTGCCTCGCCTTGCTGTACTATTTGTACTGTCTGCGGCTTCGTCGCCTTGTCCTGATTTAAATTTAATTCACTATAAATAGCGCGGATTCTGAGAAGTCGCAGTCATGAATACGGCGCGGAGAGGTCGTCTGAAAATCAGACGGACATATTGAGATTATTTGAAAGCAGCCTGTATTTTGGCAAACGAAACTCAAGCTGCTTTTGCATTTTCAGACGACCTCCACCCGCAGCGCATCCACAATCAACTTAAACACATTCGAATGCCCGCGGCGGCTGGGGTAATAGAGGTAAAGCGGTTCGTAAGTCATAGCATACTCAGGCAACAGCTCGACCGGCTGCCCTGAATGGAGTGCGTCTGTGGCGATGATATGCGGCAGCCAAGTGATGCCGAGGTCGTCTGAAAAGAGTTTCGGAAAAATTTTTATACCAATATTTTTAAAACGGCTTTCTAGCAAAGTTGTTACTTATCTGAGAATTCATGTAAGAATAATGTGTTTTAAAACAATAGTATAGCTTGATTTTTACACAAGAAAAAGGTTGCCATCCTATGAAATGCTCTGTATGCTTTCAAACACGTTTTGTTGATAAATTCAAGAGAAGTAAAAATGAAAATTAACTATTTGGAAATTAAAGGATTTAAAAGTATCCAAAATGTAGAGCTAAAAGATGTTTCTCCTTTTATGGTTTTAGCGGGGGCAAACGGTACGGGTAAAAGCAATTTTGTCGATGCCTTGGTATTTTTATCAAAAGTGATTGATATGGGAGTGAGCAAGGCGGTATCTGAGTTTGGTGGTATAGAAAATTTAATTGGTCCTAACCATAATGCTAGAGTCATTGGCTACAAAATAGAATTTGAAATTGAAAAACAAATTTATCAATATGAAATAAGGGTTACTTTGAACAATATCGCTTCTAGAATCAAAGACGAGTCGCTAAAGATTCTTAAAGATGGGCAAATAATCTTTGATAGCGATAAAGTACGCAAAGAACTAGAAGCAAAGAAAGAAAGTAATACGTCAGATGATTTAATTGGTGCAGGGTTACTAGGTGCATTGGGGGGGCTTATCTGGGGTGCGATGAAAGATAGCGATCAAATCGGTCAGGATATAATCAATGGTGTGGCGACAGGTGTCGGATTAAAATTATTAACCGATGAAAAATATTCATCTGACGACAGTTTTCTCCGACAAAATAAAGAATTTCAAGGTTTAAGAAACGTTAAGATATTCCGTATCGACCCTTTTACCATCAAAAATCGCCGCAGTACCGCCAACAATCCTAGGGAACTTAACCGTGACGGTAGCAATATTGCTGCAGTTCTAGAAAAACTTGAAAAAGACAATGAATTACGCGAGCAAATCATTGAATGGATGAGCGTGATTGTGCCCGAAATGAAGAAAGTTTCTGTTAAAACACAAAATATAGACAATTCAAAAGGGCTATTTTTCGAGGAAGACAGCGGCGATCGCTTTCCCGCCCATATGGTTTCTGACGGCACAATTTATGCCTTGTGCCTGCTAGTTGCCGTTTTAACGCGTGTAAAACAGCCTGGTATTACCATCATTGAAGAACCTGAGCGAGGCTTGCATCCGAAAGCCATCGGCGAACTTATTGACTTTATTCGTGAACATGCAAGCACTCACCATCCCATTATTCTGACAACTCATAGTGAATCAGTAGTGCGCAGCCTAGAATTGGAAGAATTATATTTTGTCAGTAAATCTCAAGGCAAAACCCAAATTAAAGATGTTCGGAAGTCGGGTGTCGATAAAAACAAAATTCCGTTAGATACGGCTTGGCTGACCAATCTGCTGGGAGGAGGATTGCCATGGTAAAAGTCGGATTTATTGTTGAAGGGTCATGCGAAAAGATTATTATCGAATCAGAGGCATTCAAGACCTTTTTACACAGGAATGGTTTTGAGCTGATTGAACCTGTTATCGATGCTAATGGTGCAGGTAATTTATTGCCTCATAATATTGAGCCCTTTATTGGTGTTTTGGAAGCAAATGGAGCAGAAAGACTGTATATTTTGACGGATTCGGACGGACGCCCTGTTGAAGATGTTAAGGAAAGAATCAATCACGCGAAAATTACTGCCTATTTTATTACGGTTAAAGCGATAGAAGCATGGTTTTTAGCAGATACTCAAGCCATGAAAAAATTTTTAGAAATTGAAGATTTTGCAGGAGAACAGTTTCCGGAAGAGACGCCCGAATTGCCTTGGGACAGAATCAGCAAAATTGTCAAAGAAACCGGTTCTGCCAGAGGACCGGGAAACAAAGTTGGCTTTGCTAAGAAGATGATTAAATATTGGGAATTTTCAATCGAAAATGCTGCCACGCATCCAAACTGTCCGAGTGCAAAATGTGTTGTCGCACATTTTCAATCTAATATATAAAAATCGTCTGAATGTATAGTTTAAAGATGGCCAATAATATTGCTCTACCATCTCTATATTGAAAATTCTTCTACTCTTTCTAAGATAAAAATGTCGTCTGAAAACCAAGTTTATTTTTCAGACGACATTTTTTTATAATTTGCTATTAACAAATGATATTCTGACGTTGAGTTATCAGTCATAGAATGCAGTGCTCTTAGGCAGATTTGTTCGATTGATTTAGGTATTGCTATTGAAATCGGAATCTTCGGACCTCTTTTTAACTTTGCAGCAAGCCAAAGAATATTTCATCATTTCTTATTTGGAAAATATGTTGTTCATAAATTGAGATTTATTGCTTAATCATTTATCCGTACAATCCGCCTCATCAAATATTTTAAGGAGGCAGTGATGAAAAAAATGCCTGTATTGTTTGTCGGGCATGGCAGTCCGATGAATGTGTTGGATAAGGAAAATCCTTTCAACCAAAATCTCAGCCTGATTACGCAAAAATTTGCCAAACCTAAAGCGATTTTGATGATTTCGGCGCATTGGTACAGCAGCCGTTTGCAGGTTACATCGGGCGAAAAGCCTGAAATGATTTATGATTTTTACGGATTTCCTGAAGAACTCAGTCAGGTGCAATATCCGGCACCCGGTTTGCCTGAGTTGGCGGAGCAAGTGCGGTCGTTCTTGCAGCCGGAGAATGTCGAGCTGAACCCGACACGCGGTTTTGATCATGGCTCTTGGGCGGAGACCTTTGCAAAATTCCCCAAAATCCCCTAAATTCCCACCAAGACATTTAGGGGATTTTTCATGAGTACCTTCTTTCAGCAAACTGCTCAAGCCATGATCGCCAAACACATCGACCGCTTCCCACTATTGAAGTTGGATCAGGTGATTGATTGGCAACCGATCGAACAGTACCTAAATCGTCAAAGAACCCGTTACCTTAGAGACCACCGCGGCCGTCCCGCCTATCCCCTGTTGTCCATGTTCAAAGCCGTCCTGCTCGGACAATGGCACAGCCTCTCCGATCCCGAACTCGAACACAGCCTCATCACCCGCATCGATTTCAACCTGTTTTGCCGTTTTGACGAACTGAGCATCCCCGATTACAGCACCTTATGCCGCTACCGCAACTGGCTGGCGCAAGACAACACCCTGTCCGAATTGCTAAAACTGATTAACCGCCAACTGACCGAAAAAGGCTTAAAAGTAGAGAAAGCATCCGCCGCCGTCATTGACGCCACCATTATTCAGACCGCCGGCAGCAAACAGCGCCAGGCCATAGAAGTCGATGACGAAGGACAAGTCAGCGGCCAAACCACACCAAGCAAAGACAGCGATGCCCGTTGGACAAAGAAAAACGGCCTCTACAAACTCGGTTACAAACAACATACCCGTACCGATGAGGAAGGCTATATCGAGAAACTGCACATTACCCCCGCCAATGCCCATGAGTGCAAACACCTGTCGCCGCTGTTGGAAGGACTGCCCAAAGGTACGACCGTCTATGCCGATAAAGGCTATGACAGTGAGGAAAACCGGCAACATCTG
>NZ_JBQCTZ010000105.1:0-12467 GCF_051963715.1 Neisseria sp. P0001.S005
AAAGCCATTCATTCCAGCTACGATTGCGACGAACACAACCGTGCGCTGATGCCGCCGATTTATCAAAACAGTATGTTTGCGTTGCACGAGATTGGCGAAAATGTGCCTTACCGCTACTCGCGCCTGAGCAACCCGACCCGTCAGGTTTTGGAAGATACCGTTGCCGATTTGGAGCATGGTGCGGCCGGTTTTGCGTTTTCCAGCGGCATGGCGGGGATTGATGCCGTGTGGCGCACTTTCCTGCGCCCGGGCGATACCATTGTCGCCGTCGCCGATATTTATGGCGGCGCTTATGATTTATTGGTCGATGTTTATCAAAAATGGGGTGTAAACGTTGTTTTTGCCGATTTGGGAAATCCGGATAATTTGGACGAGTTGCTCAAAGTACACAATGTCAAACTGGTTTGGCTGGAAACGCCGTCCAATCCGCTTTTGCGCTTGGTAGACATCAAAGCGCTTGCCGCAAAAGCCAAAACAGCCGGTGCGCTGGTCGGTATCGACAATACTTTTGCTACGCCGTATTTGCAACAGCCGTTGGATATGGGCTGTGATTTTGTGTTCCATTCCGCAACCAAATATTTGTGTGGCCATTCCGACGTATTGATGGGTGTAGTCGTTGCCAAAACCAAAGAGCTGGCTCAGCCTTTGCACGACATGATGGTTCATACCGGCGCGATTGCAGGTCCGATGGACTGTTGGCTGGTGTTGCGTGGTATTAAAACGCTGGCCTTGCGCATGAACGCCCATTGCCAAAACGCACTCGAAATCGCACGCCGTTTGGAAGCCCATCCTGCCATTGAAAAAGTGTTCTATCCCGGCCTGCCGTCGCACGAACATTACGAACTCGCCCAAGCACAAATGCCCAAAGGCATCGGCGGCGTGGTTACGGTTTATCTCAAAAACGACACGCGTGAAGCGGCCAATAGCGTGATTAAAAACATGAAACTGGTCAAAATGGCTTCCAGCCTCGGCGGCGTGGAAAGTCTGGTCAACCATTGCTATTCCCAATCCCATAGCGGCGTGCCGCATGATGTGAAAATGGAAATGGGCATCAAAGTCGGCCTGCTGCGTTTCTCGGTTGGCATCGAAGATGTGGACGATATTTGGAACGATATTTCCAAAGCATTGGATACGACTTTGTAAATAAGGCTTAAAGGCCGTCTGAAGGTGAATAGTTTTTCAGACGGCCTTTAGCAATGATTAAGGAATGGATATGAAAACATTATTCGGCGCATTAATGAGTATGGTAGTTTTGGCAGCTTGTACATCTCCTTCAGCATCTCAGCCTGAACAAGCCTCTAAAGCGCAGGTACAAACTCAACAAACGACGCAACCTACTTTAGCCGCCAAATGGCGTGTTGTCGCTTTCAATAAATTCACTGAAAAAGAGTTGGCGGATAAAAACGCCTATTTGGATTTCAGCGAAATGCCTAAGGCTCATGGCAATATGGGTTGCAACGGTATGATGTTTCAAGCGAATGTAATCGGAGCGGGCAAAATTGATTTTGGCCATATTGCGGTAAACATGATGCTGTGTGAAGACATGAAGCTGGAAGATGCGTTTTTGCGCAAACAAAGCGTGTGGAACTATCGTTTTGACGGTAACGATTTGATTTTGGAACAAAAAGGCATCAGTATCCGTTTGCGCCGTGAATAATCTTAAAGGCCGTCTGAAAATAAATATTTCAGACGGCCTTTTGAATCTTTATAATAAGCCCTATTTGAAACTGATACTGAATATCAAGGAAACCTATTATGGCAGCTTCTCCAGAAGCCAAGTTTACCGAAGAAAAAGTCTTGTGGATCAAACACCATACGCCTAAGCTGATGACTTTTGCCATCAGCCGTCCCGAGTCCTACCGTTTTTCGGCAGGGCAGTTTTCTCGCCTTGGTTTCCGTGACGGCGAGGGCTTTATTTGGCGTGCGTATTCCGTCGTGTCTGCCGAATACGCCGATACGCTTGAGTATTTCGCGGTGTTAATCGAAGGCGGCCCGATGTCGGCACGTTTTGCTGCGATGAAAGAGGGCGACACCATTTTGCTGGATAAAACGGCTACCGGTTTCCTCTTGCCCGAGCGATTCCCCGACGGCAAAGACTTGGTCATGCTCTGCACGGGTTCCGGCATTGCGCCTTTCCTCTCCATTATCGAGCAGCCTGAAATTTGGCAGCGTTTCGACCGTTTGGTTTTGGCGCATTCCGTCTCTTATGCCGACGAGTTGATTTTCAACCAGCGCCTTGCTGATTTGAAAGGGCATCCGCTGATTGAAGAATATTTCCATAAATTCACTTTTGTTCCAGTTACCACGCGTGAGGAAACAGAAGGCGCATTGAGCGGCAAACGGATTCCCGAATTGCTGAAGGATGGCGGCTTGGAAGAAAAAGTCGGCTTCAAGTTCACCAAAGCCGATACGCGCTTTATGGTCTGCGGCAATCCGGCAATGGTCAAAGATACTTTCCAAGCCCTGATGGATTTGGGCTACGCCATTCACCGCAACCGCATCCCCGGCGAAATCATGATGGAAAATGGTTTTTAACAGGTAAATAGTCAAAGGCCGTCTGAAAGTTTCAGACGGCCTTCAATATTAAATAAATATAAACCAAAAACAGAGAAAATATGAATATCAAACAAATTATCCAAGCCCTCCCCAAAGCCGAGCTGCACGTTCATATCGAAGGGACGTTCGAACCTGAGCTGATGTTTGAAATCGCTAAGCGCAACCACATAGCGATTCCTTATGAAAATGTCGATGCGGTACGGCAGGCTTATGATTTTCACAATTTGCAGTCGTTTTTGGATATTTATTATGCCGGTGCCGGCGTATTGCTGCATGAGGTGGATTTTTACGATTTGACCCGCGCGTATCTTGAGCGTTGCCGCGAAGACAATGTCGTGCATACGGAAATATTTTTCGATCCGCAAACCCATACTGCGCGGGGTGTGGCGTTTGAAACCGTGATTAACGGCATTGTCCGCGCCTGTCATGAAGCCGGGCAGCAATGGGACATAAGTACGCGTTTGATTATGTGTTTCCTGCGGCATTTGTCGGAAGAAAGCGCATTTGAAACCTTAAATCAGGCTTTGCCTTATAAGGAACGCATCATCGGCGTAGGCTTGGATTCGAGCGAACTGGGGCATCCGCCATCCAAGTTTGAACGCGTGTTTGCTCAGGCGCGAGCGGATGGTTTGTTGACGGTGGCACATGCCGGAGAAGAAGGCCCGCCGGAATATGTTTACGAGGCTTTGGACTTGCTGCATGTCCGCCGTATCGATCATGGCGTACGGGCGGAAGAAGATGAGGCGTTGATGGCGCGTTTGATTGCAGAGCAAATGCCGTTGACCGTTTGCCCGTTGAGCAATTTGAAATTAAAAGTGTTCCCTGAAATGGCAAAACACAATTTGCGCCGTATGTTGCAACGCGGCGTGTTGGTAACCGTCAATTCCGATGATCCGGCGTATTTCGGCGGCTATATGAACCGCAATTTTGAAGCGCTTGCTGAGGCTTTGGATTTGAGTGCGGAAGAAATCAAAACCTTGTGCGCGAATTCATTCCGCGCTTCGTTTTTGAACGAGGCGGAAAAGGAAGAATGGATACGGAAGATTGAAGGTTTTAATGTTGAATCATCATAAAAGGCCGTCTGAAAAAGTTTCAGACGGCCTTTTATGATGATGATTAATAGTCGACTTTGATTTTGGGCGTTTCCTGAGCGGCTTTGTATTCTTCTTCCAATTCAAAGCGCAGCGGATACAAATTCAATTTTTCCATCAGCAGGCGGTCGCCGTCTTCGTCCGGATTGCCCGTAGTCAGCAGCTTGTCGCCGTAGAAAATCGAGTTTGCGCCAGCCATAAAACACATGGCCTGCATGGATTCCGGCATATTGCTGCGGCCAGCGGACAGGCGGACGTAGCTGTGCGGCATGGTAATGCGCGCGACGGCGATGGTGCGGACAAATTCCGTCCAGTCCAAATCTTCGGCATCGGCCAGCGGCGTGCCTTCCACTTTGACCAACTGGTTAATCGGCACGCTTTCGGGTTGCGGATCGAGGTTGGCAAGGCTGGCAATCAGGCCTGCGCGTTCGGCGCGGGTTTCGTTCATGCCGACAATGCCGCCGCAGCAGACTTTCAAACCGGCATTGCGGACTTTGCCCAAAGTATCCATGCGGTCTTCGTGTTTGCGGGTGTGGATGATGTCGTTGTAGCGTTCGGGGTCGGTGTCGAGGTTGTGGTTGTAGTAGTCCAAACCGGCTTTTTTGAAGTCTTCAGCCATGCCGTCTTCGAGCATGCCGAAGGTACCGCACACTTCCATGCCCAAGCCTTTCACCGCGCTGATGATTTCGGAAACGACAGCCACGTCTTTGGGTTTGGGGCCGCGCCATGCCGCGCCCATGCAGAAACGGCTGGCGCCGCGCGATTGGGCAATTTTGGCTTTTTCGATGATTTCGTCCACATCCATCATCTGCTCTTTGCCTAGATTGGTGTTGTGGTGTGCCGATTGCGGGCAGTAGGCGCAGTCTTCGGGGCAGCCGCCGGTTTTGATGGAGAGCAGGGTGGAGAGTTGGATTTCGCGCGGGTTGAAGTTTTGGCGGTGGATTTCGGCGGCTTGGAAAACGAGGTCGAGGAAAGGCAGTCCAAACAAAGCCTCGACATCGCATTTTTTCCAATAACGCGCAGTCGGATGCGGCTTGCGCTCGGTTTGACGGCGCAAGGCTACGGGAGATACGGTCATAGTGTGTTCTTTCGTGTTTACAGCGACGCAGTGTCGCTGACGGCTTGACTGCCGGCGCAATGACGGCAGCAGCAGGTTTGAAATCAATATAAAAGGCCGTCTGAAACGGCGCAGCAAGTGTAACGCTTTTGATAATGTAGAGCAAATGTTTCAGACGGCCTGAAATATGGTTTGCCCGGGTTTGCTATAATCGCATTTTTAATTTTTCCGTTTTCTTATGAACGCGCCCAAAGCCTTCGCCGTACTTGGCCCGACCGCCGGCGGTAAAACCGCACTGGCCTTAAATATTGCCCAATCGTTGCCAGTGGAAATCATCAGTTTGGATTCCGCGCTGGTGTATCGCGGCATGGACATCGGCACGGCCAAGCCGACTGCCGAAGAGCTTGCCGCCGTACCGCATCATTTGATTGATATTATCTCGCCGCTGGAAAGTTATAGCGCGGCGGATTTTGTCGGCGACTGCGTGCGCTTGGTGAACGAAATACATGCGCGCGGTCGCTATCCGCTGATTGTCGGCGGTACGATGATGTATTTCCACGCGCTGACGGAAGGTTTGAACGACTTACCTAGCGCGGATGCGGCAGTGCGCGCACAGCTTCAGGCAGAAAAAAACGAACACGGTCTGGCAGGCCTATATCGCCGTTTGCAGGAAGTTGACCCGATTACAGCAGGCCGTCTGAAAGCCAATGACACCCAGCGTATTGAACGCGCTTTGGAAGTCTATCTTCTGACCGGTAAGCCTTTGAGTGAACATTTTACGGAGCAGAAGCAGGCTGCGCCCTTATTGGATTTATGCACGGTTGCCCTGATTCCCGAAGACCGTCATTTGTTGCACCGCCAAATCGAAAAACGCTTTTTAAATATGCTGGAACACGGTTTCCTTGATGAAATGCACGCCTTACGCCGCGATTATCCGCAACTGCATGCGGATATGCCGTCTATGCGCTGCGTGGGCTACCGTCAGGCTTGGGATTATCTCGAAGGCAAAACCGATTATGATACCTTTGTCGAAAAAGGCATTGTCGCCACACGCCAGCTTGCCAAACGCCAGTTGACCTGGTTGCGGAAAATTCCTTTGGCGCATACGTTAGATCCTTACGCAGACAGCGATTATGTTCAGACGGCCTTAGCCTTGGCGCGTCAGCACTTTCAGGAATAATCCATGCTGACCACGCCACCACTCGCGCCTAAGACGTTGGCCGCGCTAAAAGAATTGGGTATTTGTACACTGGAAGATTTACAGGAAATCGGCGCAGTCCGCGCATTTCTATTGCTGAAAGCGTCGGGTTTGACCGTAACCAAAAGCACCTTGTGGCAACTGGATGCGTTGGTTTCAGGTATGGATGTCCGGCATATTTCCGAGGAGAGAAAGACGGAGCTGGGCGAGGCCTTGAAAAACCATCCGCCTGTTGCCGTTTTCCCTTCTCAAAACGATATGGAAACCTTTATGCGACTGGCGATAGAACAGGCCAGACAATCGGCGGCATTGGGCGAAGTGCCCGTTGGCGCGGTCATCGTATATCAAGGCAAGGTAATCGCAGCGACACACAATACCTGCATTGGCGACCACAATGTCAGCCACCATGCCGAAATCAACGCGCTTGCCGCCGCAGGTAAGACCTTGCAAAACTACCGTTTGGAAGATTGCGACGTGTACATCACATTAGAGCCTTGCTCCATGTGCGCATCTGCCTTGATACAGGCACGGGTCGGGCGCGTGATTTATGGTGCGGCTGAAGCTAAAACCGGTGCGGCAGGCAGCGTGGTCGATTTGTTTGCCGACAAACGTCTGAACAAGCATACTGCAATTTTGGGCGGCATATTGGCAGAAGAATGCCAAAGCGTATTGCAGGATTTCTTTGCGGCCAAACGTAAGGCCGTCTGAATTTCAGACGGCCTGTCAGCAAAAACACTTTATTTTAAATTTTCGGATTTCCCATGTCAGTCAATCATTACGAAAACTTTCCTGTCGGCTCCATTGTGCTGCCACGCCGTTTGCGCAAGCCGGTTCACGCCGTTTATGCTTTTGCACGGACGGCGGACGATATTGCCGACGAAGGCAATGCCGAAGCAGCCAAACGCCTGCGCCAACTGGACGAACTGAAGGCAGAGTTAGACCGCATTGCACAAGGCGGGAAAACGCAAACGGCTTTGATGCAGCGTTTGTACAACGAAGCGATTGAGCCGTTTCAATTACCGTTGCAGCCGTTTTATGATTTGCTGGCGGCGTTCAGTCAGGATGTGCTCAAAACCCGTTATGAAAACTTTGGCGAATTGATTGCCTATTGCCGCTTGTCCGCCAATCCGGTGGGGCGCATTATGCTGAATTTGTACGGGCAAACCGATGAAGTGAGCATGGCGCAAAGTGACGGTATTTGCACTGCCTTGCAGCTGATTAATTTCTGGCAGGACGTGGCGGTAGATTGGCAGAAAGGGCGCGTGTACATCCCTCAGGAAGATTTGCAGAAGTTCAAAGTCAGCGAAGAACAGATTGCGGCCGGCAAAGCCGACTTTGCTTTTCAACGATTGATGGCGCACGAGTGCCAACGTGCCTTTCAAATGCTGAAGGCCGGTTCGCCGTTGGGCAAAACCCTCAAAGGACGAATCGGTTTTGAGCTGCGCATGATTATCGTCGGCGGCCAGTTGATTTTGCAGAAGCTGGACGGTTGCAAATATGACGTGTTTAACCAGCGGCCGCTGTTGGATAAAAAAGACTGGATGATTATCATCAAACGGGCTTTGCTGAAGAAATAAAAAAGGCCGTCTGAAATTGAGGTTTCAGACGGCCTTGATGTTTTTCGATTAGCGGTTTTTCAAACGGTTGATGCGGTTGTCCAAAGAAGGATGGGTGCTGAACCAAGAATCTTTGGCTTCGCTGGCAATGCCCATTGCCGTCATGGTTTGCGGCAAATCGCTGGGGTTGCCTTTCAAGCGTTGCAGGGCGGCAATCATTTTCGGCGCGCCCACCAGTTTTGCAGCGCCTGCATCGGCGCGGTATTCGCGTTGGCGGCTGAACCACATCACGATGATGCTGGCAAGGAAGCCGAATACGATCTGCAATACCATGCTGACCATGAAATATGTACCTTGCGAAGTGCTGCCGTCATTGTTGCGCGCCACCATGCTGGAAACGATACGCGCCAAGAAGACGACAAAAGTATTCACGATACCTTGAATCAGCGTCAGCGTTACCATATCGCCGTTGCCGACGTGCGCCATTTCATGCGCCAAAACGGCTTCGACTTCATCGCGGGTCATGTGGTCGAGCAGGCCGGTGCTGACAGCGACGAGCGAGCTGTTTTTGGTTGCGCCGGTTGCAAAGGCGTTAGGCTCGGGCGAGTTGTAAATGGCTACTTCCGGCGTTTTCAGATTCCATTGACGGGCTTGTGCTTCAACAGTTGCCAACAGCCAAGCTTCTTCTTCGCTTTGGGGCTGGTCGATGACGACGGCGCCGACCGAATGTTTGGCGATGGTTTTTGACATCAGCAGGGAGACAATCGAGCCGCTGAAGCCGACGACTGCGGAATAAGCCAACAGGCTGCCGACTTGGTCGGTACTGTTGATGCCCAAGATGGCCAAAATAACACGGATGACAACCAGAACTGCGATATTGGTTGCGATAAATAAGAAAATGCGTTTCACCGATTATTCCTTTTTAGTGTGGTTTGTGAGGTGATTTTTATATGGGCGCATTGTCTCAAAAACTCTATAGAGATGAAACAGCATGATAGGCAAAGGTATGCAAATTCAAAGCAATTGAAGCAAAGGCCGTCTGAAAAGGTAGTCCCAACCAGTGAGAATCGCTTTTCAGACGGCCTTTTATAGGTAAAACTATCTGCCGGCTTCTTCCAGCCAATTGCGCGGTATAAGGAATTGATTGAGGCGTGCTTCTGGAGAACCTTCTTCCGGTACATATTGATACTCGAAGCGTACCAAAGGCGGCATGGACATCAAAATGCTTTCTGTACGGCCGCCACTTTGCAGGCCGAACAGCGTGCCTCTGTCCCAAACCAAGTTAAATTCGACATAGCGTCCGCGGCGGTAGAGTTGGAAATCGCGTTCACGTTCTCCATAAGGCGTGTTTTTACGTTTGGCCACAATCGGCAGATACGCGGCGATATAGCCTTCCCCAACCGCTTTGATAAAATTCAGGCAGGTATCGAAATCCCAACGGTTTAAATCGTCAAAAAACAGGCCGCCCACGCCGCGTGTTTCGTTACGGTGTTTTAAGTAGAAATATTCGTCACACCATTGTTTGAATTCAGAATAAACCGATTCGCCAAATGGCGCGCATACGTCTCGCGCTACGGTGTGCCAATGCACGATATCTTCTTCAAAAGGATAAAACGGCGTCAAATCAAAGCCGCCGCCAAACCACCAAACCGGCTCGGCATTTTCAGGATAGGCAATAAAAAAGCGCACATTGGCATGGCTGGTCGGGACATAAGGATTTTTTGGATGAATGACCAGCGACACGCCCATGGCTTCAAACGCCGCGCCTGCCAATTCAGGACGATGGGTCGTGGCAGAAGCAGGCATTTTGGTTCCTTTTACATGCGAGAAATTCACACCGGCCTGCTCGAATACTGCGCCGTTTTTCAATACGCGTGTTTCGCCGATGCCCAGTTTCCCCGTCCATGCTTCATGCACAAATTTGGCTTCGCCATCTTCTTGCTCCAGCGCGGCGCAGATTTGGTTTTGCAGGGTTTTGAGGAGGGTGAGAACGAATTCTGTGTGCATGATATATCCTTGATGGTTTCGTACTTACAAAATGACAGGGCGGAAGATGATTTAAGCTTTTAAAACTGAGTGTTATTTTACTATTGCTTTGTTATGAGTAAATTTTTGCATGTACCTATCTTGCAATCAAGCTCCACTCATCAGCAATAGATTGAAAGGTATCGATGATGTTGCGATACCTTTCAGACGGCCTTGATTTATTCAGTAAAAAAGGTATGTGCGCCCAAATAGTTTTTGGCATAAAACGGGGTGGAAAGTTTTTCGGTTTTGATGGTTTTGCCGCTGCTGGGGGCGTGGATGAATTCGCCGTTGCCGATGTAGAGGCCGACATGGGAATATTTGTGTGCGCCGCCGGTATTGAAAAAGACAAGATCACCGGCTTTTAATTTGCCGTCGGGAATTTTTCGGCTGGCCGCGGCCATATCGCGCGCGGTGCGTGGCAGGTTGACGTTGAGGGCGTTTTTATAGACGAATTGGATCATGCCGCTGCAGTCAAAGCCTGTGGATGTCGTGCTGCCGCCCCATTTGTAGGGCGTGCCGATCAGGCCTAGGCTGTGAAGCATCAATTCCTGCGAACCTTGGGTGCGGTCGATATGGGAAATGCGGACAGGTTGGACTTTTCTGGCGGTTGTTTGCGGCTTGTGGGATTTATGCTTGCCGGTTGTGCCGCAGGAGGCCAACAATAGGCCGGTGGTACAAACAAATAGGGTTTTACAGATGAGTCGAGACATGGTGAATTCCTCCGGCCGCATGATTTCTGTTTCAGACGGCCTCTATAATAATCCTTCTATGGGCAGGATGGACAGGATTTTTGAAGTAACTCGTTTCCAGAACTTGGCTTCGGGCTCGTGTGCGTAAGTTCGTTTTTCGCTTGGGTCATACCAGTATAGTTTGTTGTAATTGCCAAGCGTTACCTGATAGGCGTAGCTTGGGGTGGTCGTTACGAGGGTGCGCTGCATTTGGCCTGCGATTTCGGGGCTTTCGATGACGACACCCATTTCAGTATTGAGGCGTGCGGAGCGTGGGTCGAGGTTGAATGAGCCGATGAAAATGCGTTTCTCGTCCACGATGAATGTTTTGGCGTGCAAGCTGGTGGCGGAGCTACCGGTCAAGCCGCGGTCTTTGGAGGTCGGAACGGCGTGGTTGGGCTGGAGCTCGTAAAGTTTGACCCCGGCTTTAAGCAAGGGCTTGCGGTATTTGACGTAGCCGGAATGGACGGCGGCAACGTCGGTCGCCTGGAGGGAATTGGTCAGGACGGTAACGTCCACGCCGTTGTGAATTAGCTTTTCTATGGCTTTAACGCCTGATTTTGTGGGTACAAAATAAGGGGAGACAAGGTAAACGCTTTTTTCAGGTTGCTTGAGAGCATCTTGCAGGCGTTCAGAAATAGGCGGTTTGTGCCGGTCGCGGTCTAAGCCTTTGGCCGGGTCATCGCTGATCAGGCGTGTGCTGACACTTTGCCACTCCATAAGGTTGCTCTGCATTTTTTGATAGAGGTTGGAGTGTTCGATGCTTTGACGGTAGCGGATGAGCGTTTGGTTTTTATCTTGGTCGGTGTAATCGAGTTCTGCCAATCCTTTTTGCAGGTTTCCCCGCTTGATGATGCTGGTCGCGTTATAGGCAGAATGGCTTGCCCAATAGCGGTCGAAGTCTTGGGAAACTTCGGTTACGACGCGGCCTGTGGCGAGGATGTCGAGGTCGGCAAAGATGGTATCGTCGTTAACCTTAAAATATTCGTCGCCGATATTGCGTCCGCCCAAAATGGTGGCACGGTTGTCGGCGGTAAACGATTTGTTGTGCATTCGGCGGTTAAGTCGCGGAAAGTCGGCAACGTAGCCGAGTGCACGCCATTTTCTGAAAATAAAGGGATTAAACAGACGTACTTCGATATTGGGATGATTGTCGAGTGCCAGCAGGAGATCATCCATACCGTTGGTGTTGTTGTCGTCCAGAAGCAAACGCACACGGACGCCGCGTTCGGCCGCGCGATGGATCAGGTTGAACAGAAGCTTGCCGGAGATGTCGTTGTGCCAGATATAGTATTGCAAATCGAGGGTATGGTCGGCGGATTCAATCAGGGCGGCACGTGCGACAAAGGCTTCATGGGCATCGTTCAGCAGATAGATATGGGAAACATCGGTCTTGGAGGATGTAGAAGGAATGCCTAATGCGCTGTCCAGCCGCGGCGTTGCAGGTATGTCAAGATAACTGCTTTGGGTGCGTTCGTCCAATGATGGCAAAAACGCGGCACAACCGCCCAATAGCAGGGTATAAAGAAAGAGAAGATGAAATTTCATGAGAAACCGGTACAAACAATCCCTACCTAAATGACATTTAGGCAGGGATTGAATTGAAATTAGGTTGCTTGAATCAGCTTAGAAGGCAACATAATTTGCTGGATTGACCGGTTTACCGTTTTGACGGATTTCAAAGTGCAACTGGGTACGAGATGCATCGGTATTACCCATGTGCGCAATGGTTTGACCGCGTTTAACGGTTTGGTTTTCATTAACCAGCAGGCGTTGGTTGTGGCCGTATGCGCTCAAGAATGAGGAGTTGTGTTGGATGATGACCAAGTTGCCGTAACCGCGTAAGCCTGAGCCTGCGTAAACGACTTTACCGTCTGCCGCTGCAACAACCGGCTGACCTTGCGTACCGGCGATATCCACACCTTTATTGCTGCCGCCGAAGTTAGCGATAACGTTACCGGTAGTCGGACGCTGCCATGTGATGCCGCTGACGTTGCGGCTGCTGCCGGTAGATACGGTTGGCGTATTGGCAGGAGTGCTTGGAGCCGGAGCAGTGGTTGTAGTTGTTGGCGTAGAAGGTTTGCTTGCAGAAGCTGCAGGTGCAACGTAGCCTTCAGGTTTCACACGGAGGGTTTGACCAATGCTGATGGTGTTGTCGGCCAAGTTATTCCATGCGCGCAGATTGTCTTGGGTAATGTTGTAGCGTTTGGAGATGTTGTAAACGGTATCACCACGAACAACGGTATGTGTCGC
>NZ_JBQCTZ010000106.1:0-12233 GCF_051963715.1 Neisseria sp. P0001.S005
GATATGATTCGTTCCATTATCGGCCGCCAGCTGCAAAAAAGCGTTATGTACCGCTGCCGCAACTGCCACTTCAAATCCCAAGTCTTCTTCTGGCACTGCCCTGCCTGCAACAAATGGCAAACCTTTACGCCGAATAAAATCGAGATTTAATAAAGCGTTAAGCATCAAAAAAGGCCGTCTGAAATCTTTTCAGACGGCCTTTTTATTACAAAGCAAAATATCAAAGCGGTTCAAAACACAGCCTTACACACCAGCAATATCTGCTCAACACCGCTACTCTGCCCATGCCAACGCCGCTACAATCTGCGCCTCAATATCGGCATTAAATTCGCCGGCACGGTATGCATCGCGCAATTCCGTGCGACGGGTTTCATCTGCCGCAATTTGGTTCAACACCACTTGCGGAAACTCATTAAACACAGGCCCGTCCTCTTCATGACCCATCAAAAACAGCGCAGGGATTTTTTGATTGGCGCGGACGATTTCCTGTTGGCGCGGATTCTCAAAACGGCTGCTGTCGTCAAAATCGTTGCGGGCAATATAGTTGACGCGGATATTGGGATTCAACTCCGCCATTTTTTGAATAAACGGCACAAACACGCGGCAATCTGGGCAATACGGCGCAGCGGCAAGCAGCCAGTTTTGCGGACGGCTGATCTTTTTAACCGCCGCCACCGTTTGCGCCGACAGCTCGGTCACCTGATAGAGCTGCTGTTGTTTCAATTTATCTTCTTCGGTATCAAAATCCAAATATTCTGCATAAGTGGTCATGCTTTACTCCTATTCTGTTGTATCGGTTTTCCCTGCCACGCCGGTCAAAAGCGGAACAAGCAGATTGACGACGAGGTTTTCAAATAGCGGCTCATCAAGAGGCGATTCTTCCGAATGGCCAAACACCAGCTTCACTTCGGTATATTCTTTCTGCCCTTTGCTCATTTTATTGCCGTTAAAAACCTCATGGGCTTTTCTCAAGGCAGCATCCCAATCCTCTTTCTTGTTGTACTCCTCCGCTGCGGCAAGGCTGGTTTTGGCAAAAAACGGCAAGGGGGTATTTTGTCCGATTCGGAAATATACCAGCCATTCTTTTAAAAGCTCCCTCGCCGCCTCTTGCCCGATGGCGGCATAGGTTTCGGTCCGCCCCAAGCTGACAATATAGGTTTGTCGGTTTGCAACGGATTGAGGGGCAACGGCGCAAAAAATCAAATGCTCCAATAAACGGGCAATGCGGTTGGGCGCATTGTCTTTTTGATTAAGGAACACAATGCGGCCGCATTCATAAAGATTGCCGATGGTGCCTTGTAAAACCAAGTCGTCAAAGTGTTCTTCATAAGGTTCAGACGGCCTTTTGTTACTGCGTATCAGCTCGGCATCTACGTTTTTCGCAGATATCTGATACTGCTTCTGCCATAAACCGCCCAACTCGCCCACCGGCATTAGGCTTTCGGCATTCAGCCGAATGGCCGTATCTTCAAAATCTTCCCCTTTGCGCCGCGCATCCAAATAGGCATCGGCAATCCGACCCTCATGTTGCGGCTCAAACGGTTCGGCAGACTCCCATGCGCCGTCCAGATACGGCTGATCCCAGCTTAAATTTTTCTTCAGCCAAACTTTGACAGGGTTGCGCCAAAAACTGACAAGCTCGCCCTGGTGAATGGTTTTGCCCGGCTCTTCCTGACTTAAGGCCTCAAGGAAAAACGGTTGCGCTTCCGCTTGCGGTTGGTTCAACGCATCGGCGTAATCTTGGCGCGTACTGAAGAGGCCGTCTGAAAGCGCGTCCTTTTGGAAATAACGGCGTGAGAACGCCTGCAACGGATGATGTTTCACCCATTTCTCCGACAACTCGCGCCCGCTTTTCCCCGTCATGGCGGCAATGGTATCCAGCAGCTCGCTGATTAACGAAGACGGCGCGAACTCGGCATCATTGCGTATATCGCGGCCGATATAAGACAAATACAGCATTTCGCGCGCGCTGATTAAGGCTTCCAGGAAGAGATAACGGTCGTCGTCGCGGCGGGCGCGGTCGCCTTTTTTCGGATATTTGGCAATCAGGTCGAACACCGCCGCTTTGGTATTGCGCGGAAAATCGCCGTCATTCAAACCCAACAGGCAAACCATTTTAAACGGCAAGCTGCGCATCGGCACCATACTGCAAAAAGTGATACCGCCGCTCAAAAATCCGGCTTGGCTTTCGCTGTCCAAAAAGCGGCGGATATGGCGGATAACGGTTTTACACGGCAACAATCCGTCAAATTCGGCCAACTGCGCCTCTTCCTGCCATTTCGCCAAAGACTGCTCAAACTGCTGCTTGGCGTATTGGTCGTCCGTATCCGGAGCAAACAGTTTCTCCAGCAAAGCACGGCAACGCTGCACCCAACTTTCCACATTGGCAGGCTCTTGCCATTGCGCCGCCATATCGGCCAAAGTGCGGATAAATTCGGCAAAACCGCTGAACACGTCCAGCTGATTGACGTTGCTATGCCACGCGCTCACGCCCTGCCACATGCCGTTGCCGCCTTCGGGCAACATCCAGCCCAAAGCCAAACGCTCTACCGCCTGCTGCCAAGTAAAGAGGTTGTCTTTGCCCTCACGCATGGTTTGGTCCAAACCCCAATGCACATTCAATCCGGCAACAGTCTCATGCAGCAGCGGCACATCTTCCTCGCTCAAACCGAAACGTTGCAGTACCAACCAGCTTTCCAGCAAGGGCAAAACCTTATCCACTTCAAACCGGCTCTCCAGCAAGTCCAAAGTTTGCGCCAAAGCATACAGCAACGGCTGGAGGCGGCTGAGCTTCACATCCGAAATCGAATACGGCAAAGCCTGGCTGCCTGCGTGCGCCTGTCCAAAAACGGCTTCGATAAACGGGCTGTACGGCTCGATGTTCGGTGTCAACACGGCAATATCGTGCAGCTGCCAATCGGGATTATTTTGCAACACCAGCGACAGCTCTTCTTTCAAAATCTGCAATTCGCGCAAAGGGCTGTGTGCTGCAACGATTTTGACGGAACCGTCATTCAGCAGCTCGTCCGGCTCGACACACACTGGATTGCCGTCCGCATCGTGGACTTGAACCAAAACCGACTGCGCGCCTGCTTCGCCTTCTTCCTGTTGATATAAGCGTTCAGACGGCATGATTAAGTTTTGGATATCGTTTTGCAGGCAATGCAATAAAGTATCGTCTTTTCCCTCTTCATAAACCTGAATATCCTGCTCGGTTTCCACTTCCGACAGAAAATCAAAGAAATCGCGCCCCTGCTTGCCCAAAGAAGCCAACAGCGGATGCCCTGCCTGCGACAAATCCGCCTCATCGCCCCTTTTCAAAATCTGCGCCTCGTCGATGACCTCGCCCCAATATTGACTGCTCGGGTTGAGCGCGAACACAAACACATCGCAATGCTTGGAAATTTGGTGCAGCAGTTGCAGATACATCGGCGCCATTGTCGAAATGCCGAATACAAACAACCTTTGCGGCAAGACTGATTTATCCAACTGCGCCAACAGCTTTTCCCACAAGGCCACGCGGTGCGGCGCAGATTGGCTGCCATCGTCCAAATAACGCCACAGCCGCGCCTGCCAATCCTCATCATCGCCCAAACCCAGCAGCTTCCCAGCCTGCCACGCATCAATCCAGTCCGGGCGGTACACCAAATATTGGTCAAAAATATCCGCCATCTGTCCGGCAAGCTGATAATCCGCCGATGCCGAGCTGTGCAAATAACTTTCCAGCTTCAGGCGCACGTTTTCGTATTCCGGTGCCGTCTGAAACGCTTCGCTGCGGAACAAATCCAGCAAACGCCAACGCATGACTTCAGGTGAAAACGGACTGAGCGGCGGCACATCGGGAACCAATTTGCGCATCAGCTGCCACGCCAAACCGGCAGGCAGGCTGAACTTCAAATTCGCCGCCACGCCGAGTTCGCGCGCGAAAAACACATTCAGATAACGCCGCATACCCTGGCTCTGCACCACCACTTCTTCCTGCGCCAATACGGAATCCAAGGGCGAAGCCTGATGAATACGCGCGCACATTTCGGCAAGCGATTCCAAACGGTCGGATTGAAAGAGATAAAACATGACATGCCATCAAAAAAACAATTACGCGCATTATAATGCCATCAGGGCAAACGGTTCAGCAGCGTATGAAAATAAAAGGCAAAAGATTACGGTAAAGGCCGTCTGAAACCGCTTTTCAGACGGTCTTTGCCATTTAAATATCGTGGACAGTGCAAACGCTAGGCTTTAATGTATTTCTTTTTGAACCTCGGCTTTGTTTAAGCCGAAAGAAAATCTTCTGAGTTCCCAACCAAAATAAAAACCTGCTTTCCTCAAAGCAGGTTTTGAATCTATCCCACTCAAGCAGGCGGCAACGGCGCGCCTTCGGGATGCTTGTAGCGATTGTACATAAACAAATATTGTTCCGGAAAACGGCGTATCCAATATTCGGTATTTTCATTGATCACGCGCGCATCGTTCTCCTTATCGCCGTTCAACTCACCGCGCAAAGGCTCGATGTGCAAGACAAAGCCTTTGCCATCGGGCAGACGCTCGCCGCAGAAAAACAAAGCCTTCACGCCTTTGACTTGCGCCAGCTTGCCCGCCAACGTCATGGTATAGGCAGGTTTGCCGAAAAAGTCCACCCACACGCCGTCGCCCCCTTCTTCGGGAGACGGTACATGGTCCGGCAAAACAATGGTCGCTTCGCCGCCGCGCAGAGCCTTAATAATTTGTTTGACGCCCTGAATACTGGTAGGCGCAGTCTTGCCTTTACCGCGCACGCGCCCCGCCTGCATCACCGCATCAAAAGCCTTGATTTTCGGCGGCTTATACATCGCCGTCAGCGGAAACGGCAGTTGCTGACTGATGTAGCGGCCCGCCAAATCATAGCTGCCGATGTGCGGCGTAATAAACAGCAAACCTTCGCCCGCACTCAAGGCCGTCTGAACATGTTCCCAACCGTTGACGCTGACAAACAGGTTCTCAATTTCCTCAGGCCGTCTGAAAAACGCCACCGGCAATTCCAAGCCGCCTTTTGCCGTTTCACGGAAAACTTTTTTCACCGCCTCATCCGTCGGGTTCAAACCGGCAAGTTTCATGTTTTCGAAAACACGCCGGCGATCTTTCGACAGCACGCAGAAACCCAAACTGCCCAGCAGATTGCCTAATTTGTGCAACCAAGCCAAAGGCAGAGCGGCCAAAAATTTAAAAACAAAGGTAACAAGCGTTTGCATAAGGTTTTACCAAAATGAAGTGGACAGATTGTAAACGAAACAGGCCGTCTGAACAAAACAGACTTCGGGCAAATATATTGCGGCACACCTGCTTTTCTGCTACTATCCGCACTGCATTAAGAGTTGGGAATTCCATGCCAACCTGCTTTTCAAACGGAAAGGTAAGGTGGACGGTTGAAAAACCGATGTGGCTCGCCAGAGCAATCCAAACCCGCTTAATGCGGGAATTTTTTTGCCTGTAAGAAACGCGCAACAGGATTCCGAAACAGCAGGCAAGTGCGAATGTTTCTCACTTGTATAGAGAAAAAGCGGAGTTTTTGTTATGATTTCCGCTGTCCGAAATAAAAGGCCGTCTGAAAACACAGCAGCCTGTTTTTAATGAAAGAATAGCAATGAGCGAATATCTGTTTACTTCCGAATCGGTATCCGAAGGCCATCCGGATAAAGTTGCCGACCAAGTATCCGATGCGATTTTGGATGCCATCTTGGCGCAAGACCCAAAAGCGCGTGTCGCCGCAGAAACCTTGGTCAACACAGGCTTGTGCGTATTGGCAGGCGAAATCACGACTACCGCCCAAGTGGACTACATCAAAGTCGCACGCGAAACCATCAAACGCATCGGCTACAACTCCTCCGAGCTGGGCTTTGATGCTACCGGCTGCGCAGTCGGCGTGTACTACGACCAACAATCTCCGGACATCGCCCAAGGCGTGAACGAAGGCGAAGGCATCGACTTAAACCAAGGCGCAGGCGACCAAGGTTTGATGTTCGGCTATGCCTGCGACGAAACCCCTACCCTGATGCCGTTTGCCATCTATTACAGCCACCGCCTGATGCAACGCCAAAGCGAATTGCGCAAAGACGGCCGCCTGCCTTGGCTGCGTCCTGATGCCAAAGCCCAACTGACCGTGGTTTACGACAGCAAAACCGGCAAAGTAAAACGCATCGACACCGTCGTCCTGTCTACCCAGCACGATCCGTCTATCGGTTACGAAGAGCTGAAAAACGCCGTGATCGAACACATCATCAAACCGGTTCTGCCGTCTGAACTGCTGACCGACGAAACCAAATACCTGATCAACCCGACCGGCCGCTTCGTTATCGGCGGCCCGCAAGGCGACTGCGGTTTGACCGGCCGTAAAATCATCGTCGATACCTACGGCGGTGCGGCTCCGCACGGCGGCGGCGCATTCTCCGGCAAAGACCCGTCCAAAGTGGACCGTTCCGCCGCTTACGCCTGCCGCTATGTTGCAAAAAACATCGTAGCCGCCGGTTTGGCAACCCAATGCCAAATCCAAGTTTCCTACGCCATCGGCGTTGCCGAACCGACTTCGATTTCCATCGATACCTTCGGTACAGGCAAAATCAGCGAAGAAAAACTGATTGCCTTAGTTCGCGAACATTTCGACCTGCGCCCCAAAGGCATCGTCCAAATGCTCGACCTCTTGCGCCCGATTTACAGCAAATCCGCCGCATACGGCCATTTCGGCCGCGAAGAGCCTGAATTTACTTGGGAGCGCACCGACAAAGCAGCCGCATTAAAAGCAGCCGCAGGCGTGTAAACTTCCGCATTTGAGGCCGTCTGAAAAGCAAAACGTTTTCAGACGGCCTTTTTCCTTATACAATAGCCACTTGAATTTCTATATACATTCTGAATAAAGGATACGGATTATGTTCGGCAAACAACTTTTTGAAGAAGTCAGCTCCAAAATCAGCGAAACCATCGCCAACAGCCCTGCCAAAGACATGGAAAAAAACGTTAAAGCCATGCTCGGCAGCGCGTTCAACCGCATGGATTTAGTGACCCGCGAAGAATTCGACATCCAACAACAGGTTTTGATTAAAACCCGTACCAAACTGGCCGAATTGGAAGCCCGTTTGGCCAAACTCGAAGCCGCTCAAGAGCCTGAAGAAGCTGCTTTGAAAGCGGCCGAAGCCGCTGCTGAAAAAGCTGTTGCCGAAATCAAACAACAAACCGAAGCTGCCGAATAAGGCCGTCTGAAATATGTCGCTTGCTTTGGTTTACAGCCGCGCCTTAAGCGGCATGAATGCGCCGTTGGTCGAAGTGGAAGCCCACCTTGCCAACGGCTTGCCACATTTCAATATCGTCGGTTTGCCCGATACTGAAGTCAAAGAAAGCCGCGACCGTGTACGTGCTGCCATCATCCAAAGCGGCTTCGACTTTCCCGCCAAGAAAATTACCGTCAACCTTGCACCGGCCGACCTCCCAAAAGAATCCGGCCGTTTCGATTTGCCGATTGCCTTGGGCATTCTTGCCGCATCGGGACAAATCAATCCTGAAAAGCTTGCCCAATATGAGTTTGCCGGAGAATTGGCACTGTCCGGCCTGCTGCGTCCCGTACGCGGCGCACTGGCCATGGCATGGCAGGGAATGCAGGCAGGCCGTTCGTTCGTCTTGCCGCAAGAAAATGCCGAACAGGCTGCCGTCATGCGCGGTATCGCGGTTTATGGTGCGCGTTCTTTAGGCGAAGTGGCCGCGCATTTAAACGGTATCGAACCGTTGACACAAACTGAATGCAAGCTGACGCAAAGGCCGTCTGAACAAAGTAAAATTCCTGATTTAGCCGATGTTAAAGGCCAGCATACCGCACGCCTTGCTTTGGAAATTGCAGCGGCAGGCGGACACAGCCTGCTGATGATGGGTCCGCCGGGTACAGGCAAATCCATGCTTTCGCAACGTTTACCCGGAATCCTTCCGCCTTTGACCGAAGACGAATTGGTCGAAGTATGGGCATTGCGTTCGCTCCTGCCCAACCATCAACAGCAACTCGACAGCAACCGCCCTTTCCGCAGCCCCCACCACAGCGCCAGCTCGGCCGCCATGGTCGGCGGCGGTTCCGACCCGCGTCCGGGTGAAATTTCATTGGCGCACCACGGTGTGTTGTTTTTAGACGAATTGCCCGAGTTTGACCGTAAAGTATTGGAAGTATTGCGCGAACCTTTGGAAAACGGCGAAATCCATATCTCCCGCGCCGCACGCCAAGCTGTTTATCCGGCCAAGTTCCAGCTCGTCGCCGCCATGAACCCCTGCCCTTGCGGCTATCTCGGTCATCCGTCCAAACCTTGCCGCTGCACGCCTGAAAGCATCGCCCGTTACCGCAGCAAAATTTCAGGGCCATTACTCGACCGCATTGATTTAACCATCGAAGTACCCAGCCTTTCCGCCGCTGAGCTGATGCAACAAGAAACCGGAGAATCCAGTGCCACCGTATTAGAACGCGTTACCGCCGCGCGTAAAATCCAATACGGCCGACAAGGCAAAGTTAATGCCGAATTGAGTGTCAGCGAGCTCGATGGCAAAGCCCGTATCCAAAAAGAAGCGCAAGAAGCCTTGGGAACCATGCTCGAAAAACTGTCCCTTTCCGCACGAAGTTTTCACCGCATCATGCGCGTTGCCCGTACACTGGCCGATTTGGCAGGGGACGAAGAAGTCAGCAAAACCCATGTGATGAAAGCCATCGGCTTCCGTCGCGCCCTTTAACTTTTCAGACGGCCTGAATCTTTATGTTTAAGTAAAACTAGAGTAAACAAAGCATCAGGATTTTGCCGTCTATAACGGTTATTGATAAAATATCGAATCCAAACTCAGACAGTCTCCTTTCAGGCCGTCTGAACACATTATTACAAGGTAAGTCATGAAAAAATCTACACAATATGGCAAAGGCTTGGCCGGTTTCTTTTTCGGCCTGATACTGGCAACAGGTATTATTGCCGGTATTTTGTTCTTCTTGAATCAAGGCAACCAAAACGTTTTCAAAGAGCTGACTCAGCCTAAACAAAGCGAAGAATCTGAAATCCTGAAACCTCAGGAGAAAGCAGAGAAACGCCCAGCTACCGATAATTCATCTACCCAAGCAGATGAAGAAAAAGCTCAAGCGGAAAAAGAAGCTCAGGAAAAAGCCGAACAAGCAGAACGTGAAGCTAAAGAAAAAGCTGAAAAAGCCGCCACTGATAAAGCCGAACGTGAAGCCAAAGAAAGAGCAGACAAAACTGATGCCGACAAAGCCGAACGCGAAGCCAAAGAAAAAGCTGCAAAAACTGAAGCAGAAAAAGAAACTGCTAAGAAAAAACTGGCCGAGAAAAAAGCTGAGTTAGAGAAAAAACGCGCAGAAAAAGCCAAAGCGGAAAAAGAAACTACCGATAAAGCTGCTAAAGACAAAAAAGCAGTCGACCAACTGACTGCCAAACAAAAAGAGCGTGCCGAGCGCAAACTGGCCGAGAAAAAAGCGGCTGAAGCCAAAAAGCAAAACAAGCCGACACCTGAGCAAATCCTCAATAGCGGCAGCATCGAAAAAGCACGTAAAGCAGCAAATGCCTCTGTAGCAAAAGAAAGTAACAACTCTGCAAGTAAACAGTCAGCAGAAAAAACCGAAACAGCTGCCAACAGCGGTAAAAAAGCCTTCCTGCAGCTTGGTTCATATACAGACCGCTCCAGCGCAGACTCACAACGTGCAAAATTGGCTATTTTAGGTGTTTCTTCAAGAGTGGTTGAATCGCAAAACGGCGACAAAACCATTTACCGAGTTCAAAGTAACACTATGCCGCAGGAAGCCGCTGTAAAACTGCAAAAAAACCTGCAAGGCCATAATATCAACAGCTTGATTCGTTCTACCAAATAATGGAATCACTGATGAAGCAGAGTATAAAACAAACCATTGCCGCACTCGGCCTGAGCCTGCTCAGTCTGAGTGCTCAGGCTGCTACCGAGGGCGTGGACTATACTGTCCTCAGTCGCCCTATCCCGCAGCAACAAGCCGGCAAAATTGAAGTGCTTGAGTTTTTCGGCTACTTCTGCGTCCATTGTTACCATCTCGATCCGGTTTTGTTGCAACACAGTAAAACCTTTGCTAAAGATGTTTCCTTACGGACGGAGCACGTCGTTTGGATGCCTGAAATGTTGGGTTTGGCCAAGGTTGCCGCAGCCGTTAATCTTTCAGGTTTGAAATATCAAGCTAATCCAGTCATCTTCAAAGCAGTTTACGAACAAAAAATCAACCTGGCCGATACCAATGTATTCCGATCATGGGTGGGTAAACAGACGAGTTTTGACAGTAAAAAACTGCTTCAAACCTACAATAGTCCTGCTGCCGCATCGGCTGCTGCAAAAATGCAGCAATTGACGGAAACTTATCGAATTGAAAACACACCAACTGTCATCGTCGGTGGAAAATACAAAATCAATTTCAACGGTACCGACTGGAAAGCAGGTATGAAAACCATAGACGAGCTCATCGTCAAAGTCCGCCGCGAACAATCCTCAAAACCACTTTAACTATTCAACAAAAGAAAGACGGCCTCAAGGCCGTCTGAAAACTTATGGACATTCTGATTTTATTTAAAGCACTTATTCTCGGTATTATCGAAGGTTTAACCGAGTTTCTCCCTATTTCCAGTACCGGTCACCTGATTGTATTCGGTGACTTAATGAACTTTCAAAGCAACGGAAAAGTATTTGAAATTGCTATTCAACTCGGTGCCGTATTAGCCGTCGTATTTGAATACCGCCAACGATTTACCCATATCATAAAAGGATTGGGTAAAGAACGAACAGCCAATCGCTTTGTACTGAATTTATTTATTGCCTTCATACCGGCTGCGGTTGTGGGGCTATTGTTCAGCAAACAAATCAAATTACACCTTTTCAACCCAATTACCGTTGCTACCATGCTGGTACTGGGTGGTTTCTTCATTTTATGGGTTGAAAAACGCCAAGCAAAAACCAAACCTAAAGTCAATCATGTAGATGATATGCGCCCAATCGACGCATTTGTTGTAGGATGCGCCCAAATTTGTGCCCTTATCCCTGGTACATCACGTTCAGGCAGTACCATCATGGGCGGTATGCTATGGGGACTGGAACGTAAAACAGCTACTGAGTTCTCATTCTTCCTTGCCGTACCGATGATGATTGCGGCAACAGGTTACGATATCTTAAAAAACTACAAACTCTTTACCTTGCAAGATGTCGGACAAATTGCTATCGGTTTTATCGCAGCATTTATCGCCGGTTTATTGGCAGTAAAAGCATTGCTGAAATTTGTCTCCAGTAAAAACTATGTGCCTTTTGCCTACTACCGTATTGTATTTGGTGGTCTGATTCTCCTTACTTGGATGCTGGGCTGGGTCAGCTGGAGCGAATAACCCATCTTCATTCACCAAAGGACGTTCCCACGCACGTCCTTTTCTTTTGCCCTTTTTTCTTTTATCCCTTCAGACAACCACTCTATGCGCCAAATGGTTTACACTCCGTATCATTACCCCTAAATATCTCCTCACCGTCCGTACAGCTGCCCTTCACCTTCATCTTCCCGCACACCACCGCCGTCAGCGACTCGTTCAAGCGCAACACCCTCGGTTCCGCCTCCCTGTCCAGCGCCACCGCCTTCAAAGTAAACTTCCCCTCCAAGATCCCCTTAGCCTGACCACTCATCCTGATACAGAAACCGCCCGCCTCCTTCACCGGCAACTCCGGCCATTTCGTCGACGTCAGCTTAAAGCTGCCCTTCTTCGTGTAGAACTGCTCCATAAAGCGCGCATTTTCCAGCAGGGCTGCATGAGCCGCACGCAGGTTGGCCGAGCGGACCGATTCCCGGTAGGCCGTAAATGCCACCGTCGCCAATATTGAAACCAACAACATCACCACCAACAGCTGTATCAAAGAGTAGCCCCTCTGCACAGTTGCCCTATTCCGTTTTCCATCAAATACATTTAAGTACATCTCTTTATTCCCTTTATCTTTTATATCCTCATCCGACAAGAGGCTATCCGAGACCTTTGCAAAAAAGCCCTTCCCTCGACAACCGAAACCCAAAAACAGGTTTTCGACTATTTCCCTCCCCAAATCACTCCTAATTCTACCCAAATGCCCCCTTAATCCTCCCTGGATACCCCATAATCAGGCATCCGGCCGCCTTTTAGGCAGCAACAGGCACACTTAGCCTGTTGCCGCTTTCAACAGGTTTAAACACATCGCCTTCAGATGGC